>JBFIDC010000068.1:0-12497 GCA_041581495.1 Nocardioides sp.
CCGCGAACCACTCCCGCAGGTCAGGAGCGAAGGACGCGGCCAGGCCGCGCAGCAGGTCCGCGGACTCGGTCACGGCCGGGCTCGCCCCATTTGGTCTTGCACCGTCACGACGAGCTCGGCCCACGACTTCTGAAACTTCTCGACACCCTCGGTCTCGAGCACCGACAACACATCGGCGAAGTCGACACCGACCGCAGCCAGTTGATCGAAGACGGCCGCCGCTTCAGCCCCGCGCCCGGTGACCTGGTCGCCGTGGAGTTCGCCGTGATCGGCGAAGGCCTCGAGAGTCTTCTGCGGCATGGTGTTGACCGTGTCGTCGACGACGAGGTCGGTGACATAGAGCGTGTCGGGGTAGTCGGGGTTCTTCACACCCGTCGACGCCCACAGGGGTCGCTGCGCCTTCGCGCCCCGCTCGAGCAGGCGCCGCCAACGGTCGCTGTCGGTCGCCTCTTCGAAGGCCGTGTAGGCCAGGCGGGCGTTGGCGATCGCGGCCAGTCCGCGCAGGCCCAGTGCCTCGGGTGCGCCGATCGCCTCGAGTCGGGCGTCGACCTCGGAGTCGACCCGTGAAACGAAGAAGGACGCCACGGACCTGATCGTGGCAACGTCGATCCCCGCGTCGAGTGCCCCCTCGAGGCCGGTCATGTAGGCGTCGAGAACCTCGCGATACCGCTCGGTGCTGAAGATCAGGGTGACGTTGACGCTGATGCCCTCGGAGATCGCGGTGGCGATCGCGGGGAGTCCCTCGGGCGTGGCCGGGATCTTGATGAGCGCGTTCGGCTTGCCGACCGCCGACCAGAGCGCCCGCGCCGATTCCACGGTGCCGTCCGTGTCGTGCGCGAGATCGGGTTCGACCTCGATCGAGACACGACCGTCCGACTCGGTCGCAGCCGCGACCGGCGCCAACACGTCGCAGGCGTTGCGCACGTCTTCGGTGGTGAGTTCGAAGATCACCTTGGTGACGTCGGCGCCGTCGGCGACCAGGGCACGGACCTGATCGTCGTAGCGCTCGCCGTCGGCGATGGCAGAGGCGAAGATCGTGGGGTTGGTGGTCACGCCCACCACGGACTTCTCCTTGACCATCTCGGCCAGGTTCCCGGTCTCGATCCGCTCGCGCGAGAGATCGTCGAGCCAGATCGAGACGCCGGCATCTGCGAGTGCCTGCAAGCGCTCACTCATGAGGGGGTCCCTTCGCTGATGCTGTCGCGCGCGGCGGCAGCGACGTTCTCGGCGGTGATTCCGAACTCCTCGTAGAGCCGACTGTAGTCCGCGGAGGCGCCGTAGTGGTCGATCGAGATGATGCGACCGATGTCGCCGACATACTCGCGCCACCCCTGTCGGACCCCGGCTTCGACCGAGACCCGCGCGCGGACCTGCGGCGGGATCACGCTGTCGCGGTAGGCCCGGTCCTGATCCTCGAACCATTCCAGGCACGGCATCGAGACCACCCGGGCCGCGATCCCCTCGGCGGCCAGCAGGTCGCGGGCCGTCACCGCCAGTTGGACCTCGGATCCGGTCGCGATCAGGACGACGTCGGGCTGACCGCCGTCGGCGTCGAGGAGCACGTAGCCTCCCCTGGCGACGTCTGTGGTGTCGGCGAACCCGTCTTCGCCACGGGGGAAGGTCGTCACGTTCTGGCGGGTCAGGGCCAGCGCGGCAGGTCGGTCGGTGTGCTCGAGGACCGCCAGCCAGCAGGCCGCGGTCTCGTTCGCATCGGCCGGCCGAATCACGTCGAGTCCCGGCATCGCGCGCAGTGCGGCGAGATGCTCGATGGGTTGGTGAGTGGGACCGTCCTCGCCGAGGCCGATCGAGTCGTGGGTCCACACATAGATCACCGGCAGGTGACTGAGGGCCGCGACCCGGACCGCGCCCCGCATGTAGTCGGAGAAGGTGAGGAAAGTGCCGCCGAAGACCCGGGTGAGGCCGTCGGCCGCGATGCCGTTCATGATCGCGCCCATGCCGTGCTCACGGATCCCGAAGTGCAGCACCCGTCCCTGATAGGGATCAGCCGTCCACTGCTCGGTGGTGCGTGCCGACGGCACGAACGAGGGGGCGGACTTGATCGTGGTGTTGTTGGACCCAGCGAGATCGGCCGAACCACCCCACAGTTCCGGCATGAGGGGAGCGATGGCGTTGATCACCTGGCCGGAGGCCACGCGGGTGGCCACCCCCTTGGAGTCCGCCTCGAACCGCGGCAGCGCCCCGGCCAGGCCGTCGGGCAGGCTGCGGGCCTTGAGTCGGTGCAGAAGTGCGGCGCCCTGCGGGTTGGCCGTCGACCACGCTTCATAGCGTGCGTCCCACTCCGCGCCGAGTTCCGAGCCGCGCTCGGCCAAGGCTCGGGTGTGGGCCAACACGTCGTCGGGGACCTCGAAGTGGCGCGTCGGATCCCAGCCGAGGACCTCCTTGGTCGCTGCGACCTCATCGGCGCCGAGCGCGCTGCCGTGGGACTGTTCGGTGCCCTGCGCGTTGGGGGCCGGCCACGCGATGATGGTGTCCAACACGATCAGCGATGGCTGGTCGGTGACGCTCCTGGCCGCCGCGATCGCGTCCCAGAGCGCCGGGATGTCTTCGCGGTACTCGGTCCCGCCGTTGGTCCAGTCGACGGTCTGCACATCCCACCCGTAGGCGCGGTAGCGCGCGGCGACGTCCTCGGTGAAGGCCACGTCGGTGTCGCCCTCGATGGAGATCCGGTTGCGGTCATAGATGACGGTGAGGTTGCCGAGTTCTTGGGTGCCGGCGATTGAACTGGCCTCGCCGCTCACCCCCTCCTGCAGATCGCCGTCGGAACAGAGCGCATAGACGTGGTGGTCGAACAGGCTGGCACCGGGTGCCGCCTCGGGGTCGAGCATGCCGTGCAGGCGGCGGGCAGACATCGCCATGCCCACCGCGTTGGCCACGCCCTGACCCAGGGGACCGGTGGTCACCTCGACGCCGGCGGTGTGGCCGAACTCGGGGTGCCCGGGGGTCTTGGATCCCCAGGTGCGCAGGGCCTGGAGGTCCGCCAACTCGAGGCCGAAGCCACCCAGGAACAACTGGGTGTACAAGGTGATGCTGCTGTGTCCGCACGAGAGCACGAACCGGTCGCGGGCGATCCAGTTCGGGTCTGCGGGGTCGTGTCGCATCACCTTCTGGAACAGCAGATACGCCGCGGGCGCCAGGCTCATCGCCGTGCCGGGGTGGCCGTTGCCGACCTTCTGCACCGCGTCCATGGCAAGGACGCGCGCGGTGTTCACCGCCTTGTCGTCGAGCTCGTTCCAGTCCAGCGTGGGGGCTGTGGTCACAGCAGTCCTTCCGGGGGGCCGTTTGGTGGGGCCATGAGGTGCGTCCGAGCCTACTGTTCCCCCGCCGTAGACTCTTCACGTACCTGTGCTCGATCTCGCCCAATGAACCTCCCCTGAACGCCCAGCGCACCCCAAGGCACGCCCAAGAGCGCGCATCGGGTCTGCCCCGGCAGCCAACCCCTGCGAAGGAATCCCGTGACCTACGTCGGCCAGCCCCTGCGCAACGATGCGCACGGACATGCAGCCGATGCTCCGGGAGCCACGCAGCCCAAGGCGACCTGGCGTGATGTCGTCGCGGCCTATGTGGGTCTGACCAAACCGCGGGTCATCGAACTCTTGCTGCTCACCACGGTTCCGGTGATGTTCTTCGCCGCTCGCGGAATCCCTGAGTTGTGGCTGGTGGTCGCCACAGTCTTCGGTGGCGCCTTCTCAGCCGGCAGCGCATCGGTCTTCAACTGCGTCTATGACCGCGACATCGACGAGCAGATGCGGCGTACTCGCCGTCGGGCACTGCCCAGGCACCTGGTCTCGGCCAGAGCGGCCCTGATCTTCGGCGCCACGCTGGCCGTGCTGTCCACCGTCATCCTGGTGCTGTGGGTCAACCTGCTCTCGGCCGGCCTGGCCCTGGCGGCCAACGCGTTCTACGTCTTCGGCTACACCATGTTGCTGAAGCGCCGGACCAAGCAGAACATCGTGTGGGGTGGGTTGGCCGGCTGTTTCCCGGCCCTGATCGGTTGGACGGCGGTCACCGGCGAACTCGCCTGGGCTCCCGTGGTCCTGTTCGCCGTGGTGTTCTTCTGGACGCCACCGCACACCTGGGCCCTGGCGCTGCGCTACCGCGAGGACTACGCCAACGTGGACGTGCCGATGCTGCCGGTGCTGGTGCCGGCCCGTGAGGTCGGCCGCCAAGTGGTGCTCTACAGCTGGGTGATGGTCGCCGTCTCGCTCCTGTTGTGGCCCGTGGCCGACACCGGGCTGGCCTACCCCATCGCGGCGGCGGTGCTGGGTGCGTTCTTCCTCCTCGAGGCGCACCGGATGTGGTCGCGCACGCGCTCGAGCGAGGACCTGAGCGTGATCGCGCCGATGCGTCTCTTCCACAGTTCGAACCTCTATCTCTCACTGCTCTTCGTCGCGGTGGCGCTCGACCCGCTGCTCCATCTGTGAGCGGCCCGAACTCAACGCCAGTAGCCCATTTGGGCTATCCCCGTTAACCTTTCGTACGAAGTCGTCGCCAACGGTTGCTCCACCGCTTGGCGACTGACGCGACGATGCCTATGGGGGGTACACCGCATGACGACTCGGACGGTCGAACGAATTCCAACCGATACTCGATCGGGCACTGGATCGGGCACTCGCCCGGAACGACCTCGGGTCAGCATCGTGGTCCCGGCGCTCAACGAGGCCCGCAACCTCGCCACCGTGCTCCCGACCCTGCCGCCGGTCCACGAGGTCATTCTCGTCGACGGCGGATCGGTCGATGGCACCGTCGAGGTCGCCCTGCGCACGCTTCCTGGGATCCGAGTCGTGCGCCAGATGCGTCGAGGCAAGGGAAACGCCCTGGCGGCCGGGTTCGCGGCCGTCACGGGCGATGTCGTCGTCATGTTCGATGCCGACGGCTCGGCCGACCCCGCCGAGATCCCTGCCTTCGTCGCCGCTCTCGTCGAGGGTGCCGACTTCGCGAAGGGTTCGCGGTTCTGCCGCGGCGGCGGGAGCGAAGACATCACGCCGATCCGCCACGCCGGCAACAAGTTCCTCAACGCGATCATGAACGTCTCGTTCAGGACGCGGTTCAGCGATCTCTGCTACGGCTACAACGCGTTCTGGGCCGACATGATCCCGGTCCTCGACCTGCCCGATCACGAGCGCGTCGCGCCGCGGGACCAGCCGATGCCGTGGGGCGACGGGTTCGAGATCGAGACGCTGATCAACTGCCGGTTCGCGGCGGCCGGCGCTCGGATCGTGGAGGTCCCGAGTGTGGAGCGGGACCGTATCCACGGCGAGAGCAACCTGCGCGCCGTCTCCGATGGGCTCAGGGTGCTGCGGACGCTGCGCACCGAGTACGCCAGATCTCGCCGCGGATTCGCCGGCGAGGCCACGCAGCCACGGGCGTCTCTGGCATCGTAGGCGCCATGGCGACACGGGTGGCGATGATCGCCGCACGCTGTCAACCGGAGATCGGCGGCATCGAGTCGCACGTGGCAGAGGTTGCCTCCCGGCTGACCGCGCGCGGCTATGAGGTGGAGATCCTCACGACCGACCGCAGCGGCGCGTTGCCGAAGGTCGAACGAACCGAGGCCGGCTACCTGATCCGCCGGTTCCGGGCCTACCCGGCCAAGCGGGACTACTACTTCAGCCCCGGGCTGTTCATCGCGGCACTCCGCGCCGACTGCGACCTCATCCACGTCCAGGGCGTCCACACGCTGGTGCCGCCGCTGGCGATGATCGCCGCGTGGCTGCGTCGCCGGCCCTACCTGCTGACCTTCCACACCGGTGGGAATTCCAGCGCGCTGCGCGAGAAGGCACGCGGCACCCAATGGCGTGTGCTGGCACCACTGCTGAAGCGTGCCGACGCCCTCATCGGCGTCTCGGTCTATGAGGGGCACCGCTTCGACGACGTGCTCGGCTGGCCGCGGGGCACCATCACGGTCATCCGCAACGGCGGCTCGCTGCCTCCCGCTGATCCGAGCCTCACCTCGGTCCCGGGGCGGATCATCAGCGTCGGCCGGGTTGAGCGCTACAAGGGGCATCACCGAGCCGTCGAAGCGCTTGCGCACCTGGTCGAGACCCATCCCGATGCGCACCTGCAGATCCTCGGCAGCGGCCCCTACGAAGCCGACCTGTACGCCCTCGCCGACTCGCTCGGTGTGCGCGACCGGGTCACCGTCGAGTTCATCCCGCCGGTGGATCGAGCGGCGATGGGGGAGCGCGTGGCCTCGGCGAGCGTGATGGCGCTGCTCAGCGACTACGAAGCGCACCCGGTTGCCGTGATGGAGTCACTCACGGCCGGAACCCCCGCCGTGGTGAGCCGCACCTCGGGGCTGACCGAGCTCGCCGACATGGGTTGGGTGGTGGGAGTCCCGGCGCAAGCAACGCCACAGGAGACGGCAGCGGCCTTCGCCGAGCAGTTGGACCACCCGATCCTGCCGGACCCGAGCATCCTGCCAACCTGGGAGACGTGTGTTTCAGGTGTGGCGGATACTTATGACTCCATCATGAAGTCCAGCTGACCTCACGGTCGCGAGGAGTCGGGCATGCCGAAGGCACTGCGCGAGCCTGAGGCGCCCGCGCGGCGGCCCTCGGGGGACTCCGCGCTGCCCGGTTGGATCCTGCGGCGGCCCGAAACCCTGGCCATCCTGGTGGCCCTGATCGGCCTGTTCGTGCAGGTCGTGGGCTACAGCCGAGGGTGGGGCAACCAGACCGGAGCCATCGAGCTCTGGTACGTGGGGTACGCGTTGATCATCGCGCCCTTCGCCGGCCTCCTGGTCGTCCGCGATCGATCCGCTCACCAACGACTCGGGGCGGCGTTGGCCCTGTCCCTGATCGCCTATGCGTCCTGGTTGTTGTCCAACCCGTTGCTCTCCACCCGGTTCGACGAGAACCTCCACGTCACCACGTTGGTCGACCTCGTGGAGAAGGCGGAGTTCTTCCACCTCAACAGCATGCTGCCGGTCTCGCCGCACTTCCCGGGTCTCGAACTGGCCACGGCGGGCATCCACTGGCTGACCGGGCTGCCGCTGTTCGCGTGCCAGGTCATCGTGGTGGCGGCCGCCCGGATCACCTTCGTGACCGCGCTGTTCCTGCTCGCGAGCCGGATCGGGCGCTCGCCGCTGGCCGGTGGCTGCGCAGTCTTCGTCTACGCCGCAAGCCCGCAGTTCTACTTCTTCAACGCCCAGTACTCCTACCAAACCGTGGCGATCGCGATGGTCATGGCGGCGTTCTATCTGTTGACCCGGGCCATGGACAGCCCGCAGGAGCGGCCCTGGAACCTGTTGATCTCGGCGCAGTTCTGTCTCGGGGCACTCGCCATCACCCATCACCTCACCAGTTGGATCACGATCGCCACCTTGTGGCTGCTGGCGATCTTCTTCTGGCTGGGCAAGGAACGCCGACGGTTCCGATTGACGCTGATCACCGCGGAGATCGCCACTGCCGTGGTGGCCGCGTGGACGGCGATCATCGCCCCACTGCTCATCGAGTACCTGCGTCCGATCTTCTCCGAGGCGACCTCGCAACTGGCCGCCATCCTCGAAGGCGGCGAGACCCGGTCGGTGGGTGCCGCGGGCGATGGTTCGACGGCTCCGGCCTGGGAACTCGCGGTGATGGGCGCCTCGGTCCTGCTGTGGAGCATCGTGCTGTTGCCCGCAGGCTGGGCAGCCTGGCGGCGGGGGAGTATCGGCACGACCCGGGCCCGCTATATCCCCTTGCTGATCGCCCTGGCGTTCCCGCTGACCCAGGCCTCGCGCTTCTCCGAGGCCGCCAGCGAGATCGCCGACCGCGGCTCGACCTTCATCTTCATGGCGATGGCGCTGGTGGTTGGTGCCTGGCTGGCCCGCCACGTCTCGAGCCTGGGCCTGTTGTTGATCCCGAGTGCCCTGATCATGGTGGTCGGCGGCACGATCATCGGAAGCGGCCCGGACTGGCAACGGGTCCCTGGTCCCTATCTTGCCGGTGCCCAGCAGCGCTCGATCGACGCGGAATCCGTGCAGGTTGCCGAGTGGATCGGGCGCTACGTGCCCGACGGCTCCAACGTGGCCGCCGACACCACGTTCAGTCGCCTGCTGCCCAACTTCGCCGATGTCACGGCGGTGACCCTTTCGGGTGGTTTCGACATCGTGACCCCGATGTTCATCTCGGAGTCGATGGACCGCTACTCCCTGGGACTCGTGCTGCGCAACGAGGTCGACTTCATCGTCGTCGACACTCGGCTGGTGGGGCGCACGGCCCTGTCCGGCAGTTTCTATGAGGGCTCGTCGGGCTTCGGGGACGCCGCATCGACCATCACGCCGGCGATGATCGCCAAGTTCGTCGATGAGCCCGGTTTCGAACTTGTCCTCGACTCGCCGATCCGTGTCTATGACGTACGAAAACTGCGCGGGGTCCCGGCGGTCTTCGAGGACCGACCGGACCCGGGGCTCCCCGGAACCTGGAGCATGTGGCAGGTCGGATACACCGGCGTGCTGCTGACCATCGGGATCTTCTTGCGCCGGCGCGTGTTCGACTTGCGCAGGTTCCGTGCCGGGGATGCCTGGCGATTCGCACTGCTGATTCCGGCGGCGATGCTGATCGGTGCCGTCGGTGTGCTGATGGGGTTCTCGGCCGTGTCCGGGGCGATCACGGCAACGGCCCTGCTGTACATCGTGCTCCGGTTCAGCACGAACCCGTCCCGCGACCCGAGCCTGCCTCGGGTCGGATGGGAATCCAGGATCTGGGGTGGGCTCATCGGCCTGATCGTGGTGCAGACGGTGGCCCTTGCCGTCTTGTCCACGCACGACGGTCTGTTGGAGGCGCCACCCCTGCCACCTCCTGCCTCTGGCGTCGGGCAGTGAAGAACCGGATGAAGCGCTTCAGCCGTGAAAGCGGGATCGAACGAGGCATCTGGTCCCCGTTCCAGTCGCTCCTCACCGCTCAGGTGATCGGTGCAACGCTCGGTCTGGTCTTCTGGGTGCTGATCGCGCGGGTCGTCGACGCCCACGAGATCGGGGTGGCAGCGGCCGCGATCAGCACGGGGACGCTGCTCGGACTGGTGACTGTCCTGGGGATCGGGACGGTGCTCATCTCCGACCTGCCTCTGCACGAACCGCGCCGCCAACGGCAACTCATCCTTCGGGGCCTGAGCGTGGTGATGGTCTCCTCGGGCCTCGG
Source organism: Nocardioides sp. (assembly GCA_041581495.1). Classification (GTDB taxonomy): domain Bacteria; phylum Actinomycetota; class Actinomycetes; order Propionibacteriales; family Nocardioidaceae; genus Nocardioides. The sequence goes on from JBFIDC010000068.1 coordinate 9,141, forward strand.
CGCCGGGGTGGTGGTCGCGTTCGGGCCGCTGTTCACGGCCAACCTGCGTGAGACCCTCACCGACCCACTGGGCGGTGCGCTGTTCGTCGTCGGCGTCTTTGCCGCTGCCTGGGCGGTGATCTGCGACGAGTCATCTCTGGGGGTGAAGCGCGCCTCGGTGCAGGTGCACCGCAACCTCCTCGCCTCCTCGTTCCGCTTCCCGTTGACCGCCGTGCTCCTTGCGGTTGGCCTCGACGACTCGAGGGCGCTTCAGTTGTGCTGGGTGTTGCCGCTGGTGGTGTCGGTGCCGTTCGCCCTGTGGCGCCTGGGGGTCCTGAGACCGGCCTCAGGTGGGCCGGCGTTGCCTTCGCTGCGCGCGGACCTGTTGCACTTCCGTGCCTTGGCGTTCCGCAACCATGCGCTGAGTCTCTCGCTGGCGGCGGCCTCCCAGATGGTGCCGGTGATCGCCGGAATCACCTTGGCGTCGGTGGCCAACGCCGAGTTCGCCATCGCCTGGTTGCTGGCCTCGTTCGTCTTCTTGCCGCCCTACCTGTTGGCCATCGCCCTCTTCGCCCACGGGGCGAACGTTTCGACCGAGGACTTCCGGCACAGCATGCAGTCCACGCTTCCGGCCTCGCTGTTGCTCAGTTCGGCCCTCGTCGTGGGTGCCTGGGTCTTCGGGGAACCGGTGCTCCTCATCTTCGGAGGCGAGTATTCGACCCGATCGTGGCTGATTCTGGCACTCTTGGTGCCTGCCGGCCTCTGGATGAGCGTCAAGGACCACCTCGTGGCACTGTGGCGCTCACAGCGGCGGTTCGGACTAGCAACTCGACTCGCGGTGGCAGCGCTTGTGTTGGAATTGACCGGAGCGCTGGTCGGTGCGATTGCGTACGGTGCGACGGGACTGTGCGTAGGCTGGTTGAGTGCTATGGGGGTAGAGGCTGTGCTGTCGGTGCGATGGTTGCGTGAAGCATTCGGGGGACTGCGGTGGCAACTGCCGTTCCGGCTTCCCGCCCGCGGGGACACCGGCGGGGCCTCCGCTCAGGTCACCGGTGCCGTCGTAGTGGTCGCGGTGGTCATCGCCGCCGGCTATTGGACCGCCACACGTGCCGACGACGCCCAACCGCCGAGCGCCGGGAAGCCGAGTACCTCGACGTCGCCCACAACCGGCAGCAGCGAGTCCACCGGCGTGGCGTGCACCAAGCGGGCGGTCCCGCTGATCGACCTCGGTGTCCAAGCGGCCACGGGGCAGCGCTCGCGGCCACTGCGCTCGGAGGCCGAGGTGCGTCGGCTCGTCAGGCTGGCCGAGGTCGCCGGCGCCGAGGTCATCTCCACGACCGCCTCGTTCCGGTCGATGCAGCCCCAGCCTGGATTGCCCTACCGGTTCCGAGCCATCGACCGGGTCCTCGATGCCGCGGCGGCGGCCGGACTCGAGGTTCGGCTCAAGTTGATGCTGATGCCGAAGTGGGCGTTCGACGAGAGCAACAAGACGGTGCGTCAACCACCCCGCACCGAGGGCGAACTGGACCGATGGGCCACCTTCGTGCGGACCGTCATGCAGCACGTGCGTGGCCGGGTCGACTACCTCGAGGTCTGGAACGAGCCGAACTCCCAGAAGTTCTGGACCACCGGCCCCAACCCGGTCGAGTTCATGCGCCTGCTCGAGACCACCAATCAGGTGATCAAGCAGGTTGCGCCCGACGTCCAGGTCATCAGCGGCGGACTGGTCGGCAACGACCTCGGCTACTTCGAACAGATGTATGCCGCAGCTGAGACGCTGGGTCTCTCTGCGATGCCCTTCGACCAACTCGGGATCCACCCCTTCACCGGTTCGTCGCCTCCCAGTGAAGTGGACCCGGCGGAGATCTATCAGCGCGATCCGTACGGGCTCTTCGATGCCAACTTCACCGGCTATGAGTCCCTCCACGACATCGCCACATCGCACGGCGACGACGACATGCCCTTCTTCATCACCCAGTTCGGCTACTCCACCAGGACCACCAAGACGACGACCGAGGTGCCGGACGCGGTGCGAGCGGGCTACCTCGCCGAGGCCTTCGACCTCGCCTCGTGCGCCGGCTACATCTCGGGCCTGGCGTGGTACGCACTCCACCCGACGCCGTGGGACCCAGCGGGGTGGACCCTGCTGAACGCGCAACTCGTGCCCAACCAGACCTATGGCGCCCTCCAGGACTGGGCCGACCAGAACTCATGAAGACTTTGTCGATTCGCCTGCGGGATGCTCCCGGTCGTGTTTGACTCGCGATGTGCCTCGATTTCGGGAAACTCACGACGCTCAGGAAGTGACCGGGTGTCGCTGTGGGCACCTCTCGGTCGCCCACGAGCACTATCGACGCGGCTCGGACTGCGCGCTGTGCGACTGCGCGAAGTTCCGCGCGGGCGCTGCGCTCCCGGCGGTAGCCGTCGAGACCTTCCAACCCGAGGTGGTTCGTGACCCAGCCACCGAGCCCAGCCTCGCCAGCTGACAGGTCCTCCGATTCGGCTTTGAGCGTCAGCGTGGTGATTGCCGCGCACACCCTGGACCGCTGGGACGACATCGTCGCGGGTATCGAGGGGGTCCGGGCACAGACGCGGCCACCGCTGGAGACGATTCTGGTCATCGATCACAACCCGGAACTCCGGGAACGGGCGACCGCGCAATTCCCCGACGTCCGGGTGGTGGACAACCCCCGAGGGCGCGGATGCTCCGGGGCCCGCAACACCGGGGTCGCGCATGCCCGAGGTGACGTGGTGGCCTTCCTCGACGACGACGCCTTCCCTGAGCCCGACTGGCTCGAGGAGTTGATCGGGGCCTTCGACGCTCCCGAGGTGGTTGTCGTGGGTGGGCGCGCGGTGCCGGTCTGGCCGCGGGAACGCCCGCAGCACCTGCCGCCCGAACTCGATTGGCTGGTGGGTTGCACCTATCTCGGCCAGCCGACGGTGCGCACCGATGTGCGCAATCCGTTCGGCTGCAACATGGCGATGCGACGCGCGCTGTTCGCCGAGGTGGGCGGCTTCGATGAAGATGCCGGCCGCAAGGGCCAGGTGCCGTTGGGCGGGGAGGAGACCCAGTTCTGCATCCGAGTGGCTCAGCAACGACCGGAGGCTCGAGTCGTTCTCGAGCCCCAGGCGGTGGTGCACCACCGGGTGAGTCAGGACCGCACCGAGTTCGCCTACCTGGTCTCCCGGTCGAAGGCCGAGGGCATCTCGAAGGCGGCGATCGCTCGGACCGTCGGTGGGTCGGACGCCACATCCGAAGAGGGCGCCTACCTACGCAGGGTGCTCCCACGTGCCCTGCGGCGCGAGCTCGCCCGCGCGCTGAAGGGCGACCGCGCCGGCTGGCGTGGTGCCTGCGGGATCGTGACCTGTGCGCTGACC
>JBFIDC010000069.1:0-12320 GCA_041581495.1 Nocardioides sp.
TGACGTGCAGTAGCGCCGACTCGGCGGTGGTGTTGGTGAGGATCAGTCGTCGCTGGCTTCGTCGGACTCGCCGGCGTCGCCCGAGTCCTCGATGACCGGAACCAGCGAGAGCTTGCCGCGGTCGTCGATCTCGCCGATCTCGACCTGGATCTTCTGACCCACCGAGACGACGTCCTCGACGGCCTCGACCCGCTTGCCGCCGGCCAACGGACGGAGCTTGCTGATGTGCAGCAGGCCGTCCTTGCCGGGCATCAGCGAGACGAACGCACCGAAGTTGGTCGTCTTGACGACGGTGCCGAGGTAGCGCTCGCCGACCTCGGGCATCGTCGGGTTGGCGATCTGGTTGACGGCGTTCTTCGCGGCCTCGGCGGCCTCGCCGTTGGTCGCGCCGATGTAGACCGTGCCGTCGTCCTCGATGGACAGCGTCGCGCCCGTGTCTTCCTGGATCTGGTTGATGATCTTGCCCTTGGGCCCGATCACCTCGCCGATCTTGTCGACAGGCACCTTGATGGTGATGATCCGCGGCGCGAACTGCGACATCTCGTCGGGCTCGGCGATCTCCTCGTTCATCACGTCGAGGATGGTGTGGCGGGCCTCGCGCGCCTGGGTCAGCGCCGAAGCCAGCACCTCGGCCGGGATGCCGTCGAGCTTGGTGTCGAGCTGCAGGGCGGTGACGAAGTCGCGCGTTCCGGCGACCTTGAAGTCCATGTCGCCGAACGCGTCCTCGGCGCCGAGGATGTCGGTCAACGCGACGTACTCCAGCTTGCCGTCGATCTCACCGGAGATCAGGCCCATCGCGATACCGGCGACGGCCGCACGCAGCGGGACGCCGGCCTGCATCAACGAGAGGGAGGCGGCACAGACCGAGCCCATCGACGTGGACCCGTTGGAGCCCATCGCCTCGGACAGCTGACGGATCGCGTAGGGGAACTCCTCGCGCGTCGGCAGCACGGGCAGGAGGGCGCGACGCGCCAGGGCGCCGTGACCGACCTCGCGGCGCTTGGGCGAACCCACGCGACCGGTCTCGCCGGTGGAGAACGGCGGGAAGACGTACTTGTGCATGTAGCGACGCTTCTTCTCCGGCGACAGCGTGTCGAGCTGCTGCTCCAGCTTCAGCATGTCGAGCGTGGTGACTCCCAGGATCTGGGTCTCGCCGCGCTCGAACAGCGCGGAGCCGTGCACCCGCGGAATCACGCCGACCTCGGCGTGCAGCGGACGGATGTCGGCCAGGCCGCGGCCGTCGATGCGGACCTTGTCGCGCAGCACGCGCTCGCGCACCAGCTCCTTGTTGAGCGAGCGGAACGCCGCACCCAACTCCTTCTCGCGGCCCTCGAACTGCTCGGCCAGCTTCTCAAGCACGCTCGCCTTGAGCTCGTCGGTCTTGGCCTCGCGCTCCTGCTTGTCGGCGATCGTCATCGCGGCGGCCAGGTCGCTCTTGGCCGCGGCCTCGACGGCGGCGTAGGCGTCGTCCTCATAGTCGAGGAAGACCGGGAAGTCGGCGACCGGCTTGGCGGCCTCCTTGGCCAGTTCGGCCTGCGCCTCGCACAACTGCTTGATGAACGGCTTGGCGGCGTCGAGCCCGCCGGCGACGACCTCTTCGGTCGGCGCCTGGACACCCGACTGGACCAGGTCCCAGGTCTGCTCGGTGGCCTCGGCCTCGACCATCATGATCGCGACGTCACCGGTCTCGGTGATCCGGCCGGCGACGACCATGTCGAAGACGGCGTTCTCGAGCTGGCTGTGGTTGGGGAAGGCCACCCACTGGCCCTCGATCAGGGCCACCCGCACCCCACCGACCGGGCCGGAGAACGGCAGGCCGGAGAGCTGGGTGGACAACGACGCGGCGTTGATCGCCAGCACGTCGTAGGGGTGGTCGGGGTTGAGCGCCATCACGGTGATGACGACCTGGACCTCGTTGCGCAGACCCTTCTTGAAGGTGGGGCGCAGCGGGCGGTCGATGAGACGGCAGGTGAGGATCGCGTCCTCGCCCGGGCGACCCTCGGACCGGAAGAACGAACCGGGGATCTGGCCGGCGGCGTACATCCGCTCCTCGACGTCGATCGTCAAGGGGAAGAAGTCGAAGTGGTCCTTGGGGTGCTTGCCGGCCGTGGTGGCCGAGAGCAGCATGGTGTCGTCGTCGATGTAGGCGGTGACGGAACCGGCCGCCTGCCGGGCCAACAGGCCGGTCTCGAACTTGATGGTGCGCTGCCCGAACTTGCCGTTGTCGAGAATCGTCTCGACGGCAGAGATCACGGGCTCGGAAATGTCATTGGACATGAAGAAATACGGTCCTTACGTGGTCACGAAGCGAGCCACTACCCGCGTCAGGCCCCGCTCGTGCGGGGCGGGGGCAGATCTTCGATCGAGACCCGCAGGCTGTGCCCGTCGCTGCGCGAGGGCTTCCCTGAAGATCACTACCGAGGACCGTGCCGAGGCGCGCGGATCGCTCCTAGTGATGTGGTGTTGTGTTCAGTTGGAAATGTAGCGAAGGACCCGCCGAAGCGGGTCCCCCTGAGCTATCGGCGCAGGCCGAGTCGCTCCACGATCGAGCGGTAGCGCGCGATCTCGGTCTTTTGCAGGTAGTTCAGCAACCGGCGGCGCTGACCAACCATCAGCAGCAGACCACGACGGCTGTGGTGGTCGTGCTTGTGGGTCTTGAGGTGCTCGGTGAGGTGAGCGATGCGATGGCTCAGCAGCGCGATCTGGACCTCAGGAGAGCCACTGTCGCCCTCGGACGTGGCGTACTCGGCGATGATCTTCTGCTTCGTCGCAGCATCGGTTCCGACTGACATACGGGCTCCTCTTGACTCTCTCGTTGCGCGGCGCGCCGGGGCCTGTTCACCCGGGCACTCTGAATCCGCGGCCGATTTCACGGCGGGTCACCCTCACATGGGCAACCGCTGAAGGTTATCAGCGGGAGTTGGCGCAGCCCAACTCCACGCGACCCCATGGAAGAGTGCCGCCATGGGCCTGCGCAGCGATGAACCCGTCCCGCCCGGCTTCACCGGAACCCGGATCGGGGTCTGCAACCTGTGCGAGGCGATCTGCGGGCTCGAGTTGAACATCGAGGACGGTCAGGTCATCGGGATCCGAGGCAACCGGTCCGATCCGCTCTCCCGGGGCTACATCTGCCCCAAGGGCGTGGCGATGGCAGATGTCTACACCGACCCGGATCGGCTGCGTCGCCCCATTCGGCGGGTCCCGGCGCGCGAGGTCGATGGCGCCCCCACCTGGGAGGAGATCGGCTGGGAGGAGGCATACGACCTGGTCGCGCAGCGCCTGAGCACCATCGCCGCCGACCACGGCTCTGACTCCATCGGGGTCTATCTCGGCAACCCCAACGCGCACTCGGTGGGGTTCGCCACCCACGGCGTCCCGTTCGTGAAGAGCCTGCGCACCCGCAACCGCTTCAGCGCCTCGACCGTGGACCAGATCCCCCACCAGTTCGTGGCCTGGCAGATGTTCGGCCACCAACTGCTGCTCCCGGTGCCCGATATCGACCGGACCTCGTTCTTCCTCGTCCTCGGGGCCAACCCGATGGCCTCCAACGGCTCGCTGATGACCGCACCCGACTTCCCCGCGCGGGTCCGCGACCTCAAGGCTCGGGGCGGACGCATGGTCGTGATCGACCCCCGCCGGACCGAAACGGCCAAGGTGGCGACAGAGCACCACTTCATCCGTCCGGGCACCGACGCGGCGCTGCTCCTGGCGATGGTCAACGTCATCGTGAGCGAAGGTCTCATCGACCCACCGGACTATGTCGACGGCCTGGAGCGGGTCGCGGACGTGGTCGCGGAGTTCACCCCCGATCTCGCCGCCCTGGCGACGGGCATCGACGCCGCGACGATCCAGACCCTGGCCCGAGACTTCGCCGCGGCCGGCGGTGCAGCCGCGTACGGCCGGATGGGGCTGTCGACACAGGGGTTCGGCTCGATCTGCCAGTGGGCGATCCACGTCCTCAACCTGGTGACCGGCAACTTCGACCGCGAGGGCGGGGTGCTCTTCACCGAACCCGCCGTCGATACGGTCGGCCGGCGGGTCGTGGGCCCGGGACACCATGACATCTGGCGAAGCCGGGTCCGTCAGATCCCCGAGTTCGGCGGCGAACTGCCCTCGGCGGTGATGCGCGAGGAGATCGAGACGCCTGGCGAGGGCCAGATCCGAGCCATGGTGACGATCGCCGGCAACCCGGTGCTGTCGACACCCGACGGAGCCGGACTGTCGAGAGCCCTGGAGTCGCTGGAGTTCATGGTGGCCGTCGACTTCTATCTCAACGAGACGACCCGGCATGCCGATGTGATCCTGCCGCCGACCAGCGCCTTGGAACGCGACCAGTACGACCTGGTCTTCCACGGCTTCGCGGTGCGGAACACCGCACGCTTCACCCCGCCGGTCTTCGCGAAGGGCGAGGGTGCGCGCCACGACTGGGAGATCTTCCGCGACCTCACCGAGCGCATCCAGTCCGCCTCGGGTGTCGGACTCAAGGATCGGCTCGCCACCGGGGCCCGCATGAAACTGAGTCCTGCCACGATCGTCTCCGGTCTGCTCAAGACCGGGGGCCGGACCACGATGAAGGCACTGCGCAAGCACCCGGAGGGAGTCGACCTCGGGCCGCTGCGACCGACCATGCCCGATCGCCTGCAGACACCCGACAAGCGCATCGATCTGGCCCCGCCGCTCGTGGTGGCCGACCTCGCACGCCTTCGCGAGGCGTTGGCCGCGCCGCGGGCGCCCGCCGCGGACGAGTTGCTCCTGATCGGGCGCCGACACAAACAGGACAACAACTCCTGGATGCACAACACCGCGCGCTTGACCCGCGGCAAGCCCCGCCACCATCTGTTGATGCACCCCGATGATCTGGCAGTTCGGGGCATCGAGTCCGGGTCGCGGGTCCGCATCACCTCTCGAGTCGGCAGCGTCGAGGTGGAGGTGACCGGGGTCGAGGACATGATGCCGGGGGTGGCCTCGCTCCCCCATGGCTACGGGCACGCCGTCGACGGCACGCGACTCTCGCACGCCACCACCGTTCCCGGGGTCTCGATCAACGACCTCACCGACCCGCTGCGACTCGATGTGTCCGGGAACGCGGCTCTGAACGGCGTTCCGGTCACGGTCAGCGTGATCTGAGACCCACACGGGCCATTGAACGCGGCGCCGCCGCCGACCAGTCGGTCAGCGACGGCACCGCGAGACGGGGTCCGCTCAGGCGCCTACGGCGTCCAGCACCTCGAGCACCTCATCGGTGGTTGCCGCGCTCCGCAAACGCTCGATCTGAGCCTCGTCGGTGAACACCTCGGCGAGCCGCGACAACACAGCCAGGTGGTCGTCTCCGGCCCCCGCGATGCCGACCACGAACTCGGCCGGGTTGCCGTTCCAGTCGATCGGCTCGGCATAGCGCACGAACGAGATCGCCGTGCGCCGGATCGCGGACTTGGCCTCGTTGGTCCCGTGCGGGATCGCCAGACCGTTGCCCATGAAGGTCGAGACCGACGTCTCCCGCTCATGCATCGAGGCGAGGTAGCTCGGTTCGACAGCCTGGGCCGCGATCAACAACTGCCCTGCCTCGTCGATCGCGGCGTCTCTGCTGCTCGCCTGGCCCTCCAGCACGATCGCGCCCGGATCCAACACCTGGCTCATGACGTGACCCCACCCTCGGGCGCCGTGTTCGAGTCGATCATCTCCACGATCTCGTCGTAGCGGGGACTGCCCATGAAGTTGTCCACGAGGACGTGGATCGCGGACGGCGTCTTCTCCGCCGCGCGATCCGCCAGGTCCTGATGAGAGATGACCAGGTCGAACTCATCGGTGAGGTCCGAGATTGCCCGGTTGACCACCGTGACGTCGGTGTGTCCGGCGTCGCCGATCTTCTTGCGGAGCACCGAGGCGCCCATGGCCGAGGAACCCATGCCAGCGTCGCAGGCGAACACGATCTGACGGATGGGCTTGGTCAGCACAGCGGTACCACCACCGGTGAGGGTGGAGGCGACCGAGGACTTCTTGCCCTTCATCGCCTCCATCTGCGCGGTGGCGCCGACGAGCTGGTCATCAGCCTCGATGGTCTTGTCGGCCTTGAGGATGATCGAGGCGATCACGAAGGTCACCGTGGCACCACCGAGGATGGACAGGGTGACCCCGAGGTAGTCCGACACGCTCGAGTTGGTCTGGATATAGACGGCGAAGACCGAACCCGGGGCCGCCGGGGCACGCAGGCCCACGCTGAACAGCACGTTGATCAGGATCTGGGTCGCGCCGCCGGCGATCATCGCCACAATCAACAGGGGCTTCATCAGCACGTAGGGGAAGTAGACCTCGTGGATACCGCCGAAGAAGTGGATGATGAACGCGCCGGGGGACGAGGCCTTGGCCAATCCCTTGCCGAAGAACATGAAGGCCAGCAACAGGCCCGCGCCGGCGGCCGGGTTGGCCTCCAGCAGGAACAGGACCGACTTGCCCTTCTCGCTCACGTCCGCGGTCCCGAGCGGGGTCAAGATGCCGTGGTTGATCGCGTTGTTGAGGAAGAGCACCTTCGCGGGCTCGATGACGAACGAGGTGAAGGGCAGCAGGTTGTTGTCGGTCAGGAACTCGATGCTCCTGCTACCTGCGCTGACGATCTGGTCGAGGATCGGGCTCATCGTGAAGAAGCCGAAGGTGGCCAGGATGCCGCCCCAGATGCCGGCGGCGAAGTTGTTGACCAACATCTCGAAGCCGGGCTTGATCTTGCCGTCCCAGATGGCGTCGATGTGCTTCATCGACCAGCCACCGAGCGGGCCCATGATCATCGCGCCCATGAACATCGGGACCTCGGTGCCCGCGATCACACCCATGGTGGCGATCGCGCCCACCACACCACCGCGGGTTTCATAAAGCATCTTGCCGCCGGTGTAGGCGATCAGCAGTGGCAACAGGTAGGTGATCATCGGGCCGACGATCCCGCCGCCCGCGAAGTCACCCCAGCCACCGATCTCGGCGATCCAACTCGACGGGCTCACCGAGCCCTTCCCACCGAGGTTGAGCCAACCCACCTCGATGAACATCGCGGCGATCAGACCCCAGGCGATGAACGCGCCGATGTTGGGCATGACCATGTTGGACAAGAAGGTGCCGAACTTCTGCACCTGAACGCGCGCCCCTGAAGACGCTGAAGTGGTGGCTGTCGAGGCCATCTGGCTTCCCCTCTGTGTGTTCACTGTGGGTGTCCCCTGACGTGACCCCTGTCACGCCCATGGCTCCATAATGCACATAAACGGGCACGTTGCCAAGCGTTCAGGCACACTTTCTTGCCCGTTAGTGTGGCTTTTTCCGTGGTTCGCGACTAGCGTCGGGCCTTGACGACATCTTCAGAAAGGACCCCGCACCATGAAAGCCCTGCGCTTCTATGCCCCCGAGGACGTTCGACTCGAGGAGGTGCCCGAACCGACGTGCGGTCCTGATGAGGTCAAGCTGCGGGTCCGCAACTGTTCGACCTGCGGAACCGACGTGAAAATCTTCTACAACGGCCACCAGAACCTCACGCCGCCGCGCACCATCGGGCACGAGATCGCCGGCGAGGTCGTCGAAGTCGGGTCCGAGGTCAATGAGAAGTACGGATCGAACTGGGCCGTGGGCGACCGCGCGCAGGTCATCGCCGCGGTGCCGTGCGGGGACTGCTACGAGTGCAACAAGGGCTGGATGGCTGTGTGTCAGAACCAGACCTCGGTCGGCTACCAGTACGACGGCGGCTTCGCTGAATACATGATCGTCCCGGCGCAGGTCCTCAAGGTCGACGGCCTGAACCGGATCCCCGACAACGTCGGCTTCGACGAGGCCAGCGCCGCAGAGCCGTTCGCCTGCGCCATCAATGCTCAAGAACTCCTCGGCATCGAAGAGGGCGACACCGTCGTCGTCTTCGGCGCGGGCCCGATCGGTTGCATGCACATCCGCATCGCCCGCGGCGTGCACAAGTGCGGTCCGGTCTATCTGGTCGATGTGAACGCCGAGCGCCTGGCCATGTCAGCCGACGCGGTGAATCCCGAGGAGACCATCAACGGCGCCGAGGTCGACGTCGTCGAGCGGGTCATGGAGTTGACCGGCGGCCGGGGCGCCGACGTCATCATCACGGCCACGGCCGCCAACATCACTCAGGAGCAGGCGATCGCGATGGCGGCCCGCAACGGGCGCATCTCGTTCTTCGGCGGACTGCCCAAGACCGACCCGACGATCACCTGCGACAGCAACGTCGTGCACTATCGGCAGTTGCACATCCACGGCGCGAACGGCTCGGCCCCCGAGCACAACAAGCGGGCCCTCGAGTACATCTCGACGGGCCAGGTCCCGGTCAAGGACCTCATCACCCGTCACATCCCTCTTGAGAATGTCCTCGACGCCTTCTCCATCGTCAAGAACGGCGAGGCGATCAAGGTCACCGTCGAGCCGTAGGCGAGAGGCGTTGGCCGGCAGCACCCCCATCGTCGCCGGCCAAGGCTCCGCCACGTCATCGACCAGGCGCCGGACTCAACCGTCCGGCGCCTGTGTGCGTCTCAGCCCGCGAGCACGCGACGGACGGCTTCGCGACCCGCCTGCGGGTCCGGGGCGTCGAGGAGGGCTTCTGCGGCGTCCCGGCAGGTCTGCAGCGAGACCGCGGACAGTTGGGCCCCGACTCGGCGCACGGCAGCAGCGGCCATCGACAGCGAGGTGATCCCCATGCCGACCAACGCGACCGCCAGCAGTGGATCGGCTGCGGCCTCACCGCAGACTCCCACGGGTTTGCCCGCGCGTTGACCGGCCTGCGCCGTGCGGGCCACCAGATGGAGCACCGCGGGCTGCCACGGGTCGGTCAGATGCGCCAGGTCCGTGGTCATTCGGTCGGCCGCCATCACGTACTGCGTCAGATCGTTGGTGCCGATGGACAAGAAGTCGACCACCTCGAGCATCCGATCCGCCAGCAGCGCGGCGCTGGGGATCTCGACCATGATCCCGGCCTTGAGCCCCCGACTGCGCACCTGCTCGGCGAAGTCCGCGGCCTCGGCCACCGTGGCCACCATCGGCGCCATCACCCACGTCTCGGATGAGGACGTCGCGGCCGCCTTGGCGATCGCGTCGAGTTGCCGCTCGAGAAGTCCAGGGTTGTTCAGCGACAGGCGCAGCCCACGGACCCCGAGTGCGGGGTTCTCCTCGTCCTCCACGGTGGCGAACGCGATGGGTTTGTCCGAACCGGCGTCAAGGGTGCGCACCACCACGTAGTGACCCTCCTCGCCGAACGGTTGGAGCACCTCTGCGTAGAGCGAGGCCTGCTCGTCGACGGAGGGTTCGTCGCGTCGGTCCAGGAAGCTGAGTTCGGTGCGGAACAGGCCGATCCCGTCGACGGGAGCGGCAGCCGCCCCGCGTGCGGACTCGCCATCGGCCACATTGGCCAGCAACTTGATGCCCACGCCGTCGGTGGTCTGCGCCGGCCCCGTCCATGCATCGGCCACCGCACGCTCGTGGGCGTCCGCCTCGACCCTCGCCAGCGCCTGCGCCTCGGGGACCGTGGTGTCGACGTCCCCGATGGCACCGTCGACCAGAACCGGGGTGCCGTCCTCGATCTGCAGCGCTCCGGCACAGCCGACCACGCACGGAATGCCGAGTTGGCGGGCGATGATCGCCGTGTGACTGGTGGGGCCACCGCGTTCGGTGACCAGCGCCAAGATGACCTCGGGGTCGAGTCCGGCGGTGTCGGCCGGCGCCAGGTCGTCCGCGACCAGGATCGAGGGGACCTCAGGCCGCTCGACGCCCGGCTCGGGCTCGCCGACCAGGCGCGCGACGACGCGCGCCTCGATGTCGAGGAGGTCGGTGGCGCGCTCGGCCATCAGGCCACCCATCGCGGTGAACACGTCGACGAACTGGGCAACAGCACCCTTGACCGCCGCCAGCAGGTCAGCGCCGTCCTCCACCCGGGTCTCGACGGCCTGGCGGAGGCCCTTGTCTCGGGTCAGCCCGGCACTCGCGGTGAGCACCTCGGCGGTGGCGCCGCTGGCCCGCGAGGCTTTGTCGGTGAACCCGTCGGTCACGAGCCCGACGGCGACGTCATAGGCGGCCATCGCCGCCTCGGTGTCGGCAAACCCACCCGTGCCGAAGGCCTCGATCGCCGCCTCGTCGACACCCTGCGCGAGCCGAATCGCGGGGCCATAGGCGAGTCCCGGCACGACCGGCGTGCCGCGCAGGACAGGATGGGGGGACGAATCCCCGTGAGCGGGCCCAGGAACGGTTGTTGGCGTGACCATGACCACATGGAACCTCATGTGGTCCTTGACAGTCAACAAAAACGGGGATAAAACAACATAAGCAAACACGAATCACCAACGCAGGTCACAACCGCAGATCACCGGGTACTTCACCGGGCAGCCGACGTCGAGGAGTTTCCATGTACGCCGAGGAGCGGCACCAGGCCATCGTGGAACTGGTTGCCTCACGTGGCCGGGTCTCGGTGACTGAGTTGGCATCGCACTTCGAGGTGACCAGCGAGACCGTGCGACGCGACCTGTCGACGCTCGAGCGGATGAGCCTGCTGCGGCGGGTGCACGGTGGCGCGGTCTCGGCCCGCTCCCTGACCAGGATCGAGGCGCAACTCTCCGACCGCGACCAGTCCTGTGCCGAGGAGAAGGATCGGATCGCCCAGGCCGCGATCACACTCCTGCCCCCGACCGGTTGCAGCGTGCTCATGGACGCCGGCAGCACGACAGCGCGAGTGGCGGCGCTGCTCCCCTCCAACGCCCAGTGGACCGTCATCACCCATGCAGTCCCGATCGCGGCCCTGCTGGCTCCACTTGCTCACATCGAACTGCATCTCCTTCCGGGTCGGGTTCGCACCGCGACCCAGGCTGCTGTCGGCCATGTCACCGTCGATGCCCTGCGTGACTTCAGGGCCGATGTCGCCTTCATCGGCACCAACGGCATCACCGTGCGGCACGGCCTCTCGACGCCCGATCCCGAAGAGGCGGCCACCAAGCGCGCCATCGTCGATAGTGCGCAGCGCGTCATCACCGTGGCCGACTCCACCAAGGTGGGGCAAGAGCGCACCAAGCGCTTCGCCGACATCGAAGACATCGACACCCTGGTCACCGACTCGGCGATCGACCCCGACGCGCGATCCGCGTTCGAAGCGGCCGGCGTCCACGTCGTGGAGGCCTGAGTCCAGATGAGTCTGAAACGCGGACTGGTCACGCTGACCGCCAACCCGAGCATCGACCGGACGATCGCGTTGCCGGGCGCTCTCGAGCGCGGGGCGGTGATCCGGATCGAGCACATGACCTCCCAGGCCGGCGGCAAGGGCGTCAACATCTCGCGCGCGGCTGCCACTGCGGGTGTTCCCACGCTCGCGGTGCTCCCGGCCCGCCCCGATGATCAGTTCGTCTCCGAACTCCTGGCCGCCGGCATCGCCACGCATCCGTGTCCGCGATCAGGAGAGATCCGGGTCAATCTCACCCTGACCGAACCGGACGGCACGACGACCAAGCTCAACTCCCCCGGAGCCGAGTTGGGCGCGGACGACCTCGCCGAGTTGGCAGATGCGCTGGCCCGGAGCGCGGCCGGTGCCGCCTGGACGGTCCTGGCCGGTTCGCTACCACCCGGAGCCCCAGCGGACTTCTATGCCCAACTCCTGCCCAGACTCACCGGCTCCACTCGCGTCGCCGTCGACACCAGCGAGGCGCCGCTGATCGCACTGGTGGAGGCACTCGATGGTGCCGCCCCCGCGCTGATGAAGCCCAACGCTGAAGAACTCGCCTCGCTCACCGGTGGTGACCCTGACCGACTCGAAGCCGACCCCGCGCTTGCTGCCGCAGCGGCGCAGATCCTCATCGAGCGTGGAGTCGGTGCGGTCCTCGCCACCTTGGGCGCCCATGGTGCGGTGCTGGTGGACCAGGACGGCGCGTGGGTCGCCACGCCACCGGCCATCGACGTCGTCAGCACCGTCGGCGCCGGAGACTGCAGTCTCTTCGGCTACATCCTGGGGGATCTGCGAGGACTCCCCGCGCCCGAGCGACTCGCCCTCGCGGTCGCCTACGGCAGCGCCGCGGCGGCTCTGCCCGGGACCACCATCCCGGGGCCGGGCGAAGTTCGCCCCGACGCCGTCGCGGTGCGCGCTCTCGAAGTCCTGCCCACCTAGTTCACCCCTAAGGAGCAACCATGCCCAGCAAGTCCGTCATCGTCGGCTCATCAGTCGGCCTGCACGCCCGACCAGCCGCCATCATCGCCGAGGCCGCCGGTGCCCTGAGCAGCCCGGTGACCATCAATGGGGTCGATGCGAGTTCATCGCTGATGATCATGACCCTGGGCGCCAAGTGCGGAGACACCGTCGAGGTGCA
>JBFIDC010000070.1:0-12255 GCA_041581495.1 Nocardioides sp.
CCCACGAGCAGGTCAGAAACAGCCATGATCGGAGTCTAGGGAGGGCCTGCGCATCGAACCGCTGCCGATTCCGCGCAGCCCCACCCGGGCTGGGAGAATGCACGGGTGAGCGCACCCACCTCGACCGACGTGCTGGTCGTCGGCGCCGGTCCAGCCGGGTCGGCGGCAGCGGCATGGGCAGCCCGCGGGGGTCGCGACGTGGTCCTTGCCGACGCGGCGGTCTTCCCTCGGGACAAGACGTGCGGTGACGGACTGACGCCTCGAGCGATCGGCGAGTTGCAGCGACTGGGTCTGGAGGACTGGCTGCGCGCCCACACCGTCAACCAGGGCCTGCGGGCCCATGGTTTCGATCAGACCTTGCTCCTGCCCTGGCCCGGCGGCACCTTGCCCGACTGGGGTTCGGCGGTGGCTCGCACCGAACTCGACGACCACCTGCGCACCACGGCCATCAAGTCCGGCGCCACTGCCATCGATGGCGCCCGCGCCGTCGACGTACGTCGCGACGGTTCGCGCGTCGCCGCCGTGGTGTTCAAGACCGAGACCGGCACCCACGAGATCGAATGCCGCAACCTGGTCGTCGCCGACGGTGTGCGCTCTCCCTTGGGGAAGATGCTCGGACGCGAATGGCACCGCGACACCGTCTACGGGGTGGCCGGGCGGGCCTATGTGGCATCGGGGATGAGCGATGACCCGTGGATCAGTTCGCACCTGGAACTGCGTGACCAGGACGACCAGATCCTCTCGGGCTACGGCTGGATCTTCCCCCTGGGCACCGGTGAGGTGAACATCGGTGTGGGGACGCTCGCCACGAGCAAGCGACCGGCCGACCTGGCGGTCAAGCCACTGATGGCGCACTACGCGGACCTGCGCCGCGAGGAGTTCGAACTCTCGGGCGACCTACGGATGCCCACCTCGGCACTGCTGCCGATGGGTGGTGCGGTGAGCAACGTCGCCGGCCCCAACTGGGCCCTCATCGGCGATGCCGCCGCGTGCGTCAACCCGCTCAACGGGGAGGGCATCGACTACGGACTCGAGTCGGGACGCTTCATCGCCGAGATGCTGAACGCCGGCGAGACCGATCTGGCGACCGCCTGGCCGGCTCTGCTGGCGGAGCACTACGGCGAGTCCTTCTCCATCGCTCGGCGGCTGGCCGGACTGGTGACGATCCCGTGGGTGTTGCCGCGGTTCGGCCCCGCCGGGATGCGCTCGGACTGGCTGATGACCCTCGCGCTGCGCTGGATGGGCAACCTGGTCACCGATGAGGACCGCGACCGGGCCGCCCGGGTGTGGCGCTGGGCAGGTCGCCGTTCGATCGCTCGCGACCACCGGCCCCCGTTCAGTTGAGTCCCCTCCCGCCCGAGTTGCGTGCGGGCCTCTAGGGTCGGGTTGTGGCGCAGCGGCAGGGACGATCAGGGCGGCCGCTGCGCAAGGTGCAGCGGGTCGCGGCCTATGCGGTCATCATTCGCGACGACCAGATCCTGCTCAGCCGGCTTGCGACGAGGCTGAGTGCCAACGAACTCTGGACCCTGCCAGGCGGTGGGGTCGAACACGGCGAGGATCCGCGCGATGCCGTGGTCCGCGAGGTCCACGAGGAGACCGGCCTCGACGTGCAGATCGGCGAGACTGCTCGGGTCTATTCCTTCCACGCCCGCAACACCCTGCGCCAAGGCAGACGTGCCGACGCCCACGCCCTGCGCATCGTCTATGACGGCTGGGTGCCCCTCGATTCGCCCGATCCACATGTGGTCGAGGTCGACGGGTCGACCGCCGAGGCCGCCTGGAAACCGCTGGCGGAGGTGCTCGACAAGACGGTCCCCACCGTGGCGATGGTGGGTGAGGTCTTGGCTGAGCATCAACCGTTCCGCATGCAGCGTGTGGCCGCCTACGCCGTGGCGGTGCGCGATCTCGGGAGCGGGCCGGAGATGCTGCTGACGCGGATCTCGCCCCGTGGCCACCACACCGGGTCGTGGACGCTGCCCGGGGGCGGAGTCGACCACGGAGAGGACCCACGCTCTTCGCTGGTGCGCGAGGTCGAGGAGGAAACCGGTCTGACACCGCGGGTGAGCGAACTCCTCGACGTGCATCACGTCCACTTCAGTGGCACCGCCCCCTCGGGGAGGCTGGAGAACTTCCACGGCGTCCATTTGATCTTCGAGACGACGGTCCCGGACCGCCAGGAGCCCGAGGTGGTCGAGGTCGACGGAACCACCGACCGCGCGGCTTGGGTGAAGGTGAGTGAGATCGAGGCGGGCGCGCTGCCGGTGCTCGAGGTCGTCGGCGTCGCCCTGGCGGCGTGGCGCCGTAGGGTCACGACGTGAGCGAGACCGTCTTCACCTACGCCGCTCCGGCCCTGAAGTTCGGACCCGGCTCGTCCGCCGAGATCGGCTACGACCTGGCGGCGTACGGCGCCGAGCGGGTGCTGCTGGTCACCGATGCCGGTGTCGCCGCCACCGGCCACCCCGCGCGGATCGCCGACCAGTGCCGGGCGCGCGGGCTCGATGTCGTGGTCTTCGATGGGGCCCGGGTCGAACCCACCGACGAGTCGATGGCAGCGGCGATCGCGTTCGCGCGCGACGCACAGAGCGCCGGGACTCCCTTCGGTGCCGTGTTGGCCGTCGGTGGCGGGTCCTCGATCGACACCGCCAAGGCGGTCAACCTGATGCTCACCAACCCCGGCGAGTTGATGGACTACATCAATGCGCCGGTCGGCAAGGCGCGAGCCCCCGAGTTCCCGTTGCTGCCGCTGGTCGCGGTCCCGACGACCACCGGAACCGGGAGCGAGAGCACCACGATCTGCGTGCTGGACGTGTTGTCGCTGCACGTGAAGACCGGGATCAGCCATGCCGCGCTGAGGCCACGCCTGGCGATCGTGGACCCGTCGCTGACGCTGACCCAGCCCGCCACGGTGACGGCCGCCGCCGGGATGGACATCCTGTGTCACGCCCTGGAGTCCTACACCGCGCGTTGGTACGGCGACTTCGAGGCCAAGCGACCCGAGCAGCGGGTGCCCTACTGCGGCGCCAATCCCATCGCCGACATGTGGTCGGAGAAGGCGCTGTCCCTGCTCTCCGGGGCGTTCCGCACCGCGGTGCGCGACGGCTCGGACGTGCTCGCCCGGGAGCAGATGGCGATGGCTGCCACCTTCGCCGGCCTCGGGTTCGGCAACGCCGGCGTGCACATCCCGCACGCCAACGCCTATCCCATCGCCGGTCGGGTCAAATCCTTCGTCCCCGACGGCTACCCCGCCGGTGAGCCGATCGTCCCGCACGGCATGGCGGTCTCGCTGACGGCGCCGGCCGCCTTCGAGTTCACCTTCGAGGCAGCACCCGAGCGGCACCTGCGCGCCGCGCGCCTGCTGGACCCCGATGCCACCGGAGACGGCCCCGAGGTGTTGCCCGGGGTGCTCACCTCCTTGATGCGTGAGATCGGGATCCCGAACGGTTTGGCCGCAGTCGGCTACGACCTCGCGGACGTGGGCGACCTGGTCTCAGGTGCGCTTCAGCAGCAGCGACTGCTCGCCACCGCTCCGCGAACGCCCACAGAGGACGACCTCGCGTCAGTGTTCGCGGCCTCGATGAAACACTGGTGAGGTGAACAGCGCAGCCGCGAACCTCGCTTCGGAGTTGCGCCGGCGGGGCGTCGGTGACGTCGACGACTCATCTCTCGCGCGGGCCTTGTATTCCTCGGATGCCTCGCTGTATCGCGTCGTGCCGCAGGCGGTGGCTCGGCCGCGCGACGCCGAGGAGATCCTGGCGATCCTCGATGCCTCGCGTGCGCTCGGGGTGCCGGTCACGATGCGGGGAGCCGGCACGTCGATCGCCGGCAACGCGGTCGGACCCGGCATCGTGGTCGACACGGTCAAGCACCTCGGCAACGTGCTCTCCATCGACCCCGACGCGCGCACCGCGGTGGTGCAGCCGGGCACCGTGCACGCGAACCTGCAGCGCGCTGCGGCGCCGTACGGGCTCCGATTCGGTCCCGACCCATCGACCCACCCGCGCTGCACGATCGGCGGGATGATCGGCAACAACGCCTGCGGTTCGCGAGCGCTCGGCTATGGGCGGACGGCCGACAACGTCGAGGGCCTGCGGGTGGCGTTCGGCACCGGTGAGGTCGCCTCGATCGGCGGACCGGTCGAGCAGCGGGCGCCTGCGGGCGTCGTCGAGACCGCGCTCCTCGGTCTGGCCGACCAGAACCTCGCCCACATCCGCACCGAGTTCGGTCGCTTCACGCGCCAGGTCAGCGGCTACTCCCTGGAGCACCTGCTGCCCGAACAGCGCCGACTCGAACGCTTCCTGGTGGGGTCCGAAGGCACGCTCGCGGTGGTGCTCGAGGCCACCGTCTCGTTGGTCGCCGAGGAGGCGGCACCGGTGCTGGTCGTGCTCGGCTACCCCTCCATGGCCGAGGCCGCGGACGCGGTTCCGGCGGTCCTGGCGGCGGGGGCCGGGCGCCTGATCGCCTGCGAGGGTCTCGACGCGCGCATCGTCGATCTGGTGCGCGCCAAGGGCTCGGCCGTCCCCGATCTGCCCTCAGGTGCCGGGTGGCTGTTCGTCGAACTGGGCAGCGCTGACGCCGAGTTGGCCGACCCCGTCGTCACTGCTGCCGGCGCGCTGGGCCACCGCCTGGTCCCCGACCCGGGCGAGCAGGCGGCGCTGTGGCGGATCCGCGAGGACGGTGCGGGCCTGGCCGCTCGCAGCCTGCCGACTCCGGCCTATTCGGGCTGGGAGGACGCGGCCGTTCCGCCGGAGAAACTCGGTGCCTGGCTGCGCGACTTCGACGACCTGCTCGACGCGCATGGACTCCACGGCGTGCCCTACGGTCACTTCGGCGACGGTTGTGTGCACGTTCGCATCGACTTCCCCTTCACACCGGGCGAGGACCGTGGCGCCGCGGTCTTCCGCGATTTCCTGACGGCCAGCGCGCTCAAGTTGCGTCAGCACGGGGGTTCGCTGTCGGGGGAGCACGGCGATGGGCGTGCCCGCTCGGAACTGTTGCCGCTGATGTACGACGAGGAGTCGATCCGGCTCTTTGCAGCGGTGAAGGCGATCTGCGACCCGGACAACCTGTTGAACCCCGGCAACCTGGTCGACCCCGCTCCGCTCGACGCGGACCTGAGACTCACCCGCCCCCGCCTGCCCGTCACCACGCTGCTCGGCCTTCCCCACGACGGCGGCCAACTCGGGAACGCCGTGCACCGCTGCACCGGTGTCGGCAAGTGCGTGGCCCCCTCGACCAGCGGTGTCATGTGCCCGTCCTATCTGGCGACCCGCGACGAGAAGGACTCGACCCGCGGCCGGTCCCGGGTGCTGCAGGAGGCGATCGACGGATCCCTGGTCCACGGCTTCGCCGACCCCGCGGTCGACGCCGCCCTCGATCTGTGCCTGGCCTGCAAGGGGTGTGCCTCCGACTGCCCCACAGGTGTCGACATGGCGACCTACAAGTCCGCGGCCCTGCATCAGAAGCACACCGTCGACGGCGTCCGGCGTCCGCGCAGCCACTACCTGCTCGGCCGCCTGCCGGCCTGGGCCGATCGGGCCGCGCCCGTGGCCGGCCTCGCCAACCGGATGCTCAAGTTGGGCCCGGTCGCCCGACTTGCCAAGGCCAGCGCCGGCATCGACCAGCGGCGCTCCATCCCCGCCTTCGCCAAGAAGACGTTGCGGGGTCTCGACGACGCTCGCTGGCGCTCGCTGCTCGACCAGCCCACCGGGTCAACGCGTCTCGAGGATCAAGGCACCCCCGACGTGTGGATCTGGGCCGACTCGTTCACTGACCACTTCTTCCCGACCAACGGGCAGGCCGCGATTCGCTACTTCGATTCCGTCGGCTTGTGCGCCCGCGTGATCCCGCAGGACGCCTGTTGTGGACTGACCTGGATCACCACCGGGCAGCTCGATGAGGCGCGAACGATCCTTGAGCGCACCGTGGCCACCCTGTCGCCCTACCTCGAATCCGGGGTGCCGGTCATCGGACTGGAGCCCTCGTGTCTGGCGACCCTGCGCAGCGACGCCGTCGAACTGACCGGCTCGGCACTCGAGGTGCTCAGCCTGGCCGAACTCATCGAACAGCGGCAGTTGCCCCTGCCCGACCTCACCGGCGTCGAGGTGGTGGCCCAGCCCCACTGTCACCACCACGCGGTGATCGGCTGGGCGGCCGACCAGGCGTTGCTCGCCAGGGCCGGAGCCACCCTCACCCGGGTCGCCGGGTGCTGTGGGCTGGCCGGGAACTTCGGCATGGAGAAGGGCCACTACGAGGTCTCGGTCGCGGTCGCCGAGACCCACCTGCTCCCCGCCGTGCGCAGCAACCCCGATGCCGTGGTGCTCGCCGACGGCATGTCGTGCCGGGTTCAGCTCGACGACCTGGCCGATGTGCCGGCACTGCACCTGGCGGACCTGCTTGCCTCGCGTCCACCGCAAAATCAGCGACCCTAGACTCGTGGGGTGAACCCCCGTCATCGTCGCCTGGTCATCTCGGCTGCGCTCGTGGGGCTGTTCCTGATCGTCATCGTCGCGGCGGTCGTGCGATGAGCGAACCACTGCTTCGCGCCCTGACTCGGATGCGATCTCACCTGCTCGACCCCGAGGCCCTGGTGCGGGCCGTCGCGTCGGGCCGCCAGAAGGGGACTTCGCCGACCTGGCGCCGTGCCGAGTTCAGGTACGTCGACCTCAAGGCGGGTCGCCACCTGCAGATCACGACGTACGACGCCACCCAGGCGCACACCCACAACTATGCGGTGGCCCCGCTCGGCGAGCCGAGCCCAGCGCGAGACGCCGTCGATGCGCTGCTCGACGAACCCTTCGCCAACTGGCATGTCGAGACCACCACCCACTCGCACCAACTTCGCGTCACCAAGGCCAACCTTGCCGTCGTGCACACCCAGGAGCGCGCCGAGCAGGTGGAGATCGAGCGCGGGCACGACCGCGACAAGGAGCGGTTGCTGCCCAGCGACGACCCGCTCTTCAAGGCGTTGGGACTGGCCGACAGCGAAGGACGGATCAAGCCCAGCCGCCAGGACAAGGTGCGTCAGGTCGATGAGTTCCTGCGCCTGTTGGACTCCGCCATCTCCGCCGCGATCGGCAAGGGACGACTGCGGCGTCCCACCGCCGAAGAGCCGTTGCGGATCGTTGACCTCGGCTGTGGCAACGCCTACCTGACCTTTGCTGCCTATCGCTTCCTCAGCGAGGTCCGTGGGCTGCCCGTGCGGTTGACCGGAGTCGACGTCAAGGAGCAGTCACGCGAGCACAACGCGGCGGTGGCCGCCGAACTCGGGATCGATGCCGACCACGGGGTGGACTTCGTGGTCGGCAGCATCGCCGGGGTCAGCCTCGACCAGGCCCCCGAGGTCGTCCTGGCTCTGCACGCCTGTGACACCGCCACCGACGAGGCCCTCGCGCGAGCCATCGAATGGCGGGCCCCCCTCGTGCTGGCCGCGCCGTGTTGCCACCACGACGTCGCCGCGCAACTTCGCCGATCGCCTACGCCCGCGCCGTACGCGATGCTGACGCGGCACGGCATCCTCCGAGAGCGCCTCGCGGACACGCTGACCGACGGGCTGCGCGCCTCCCTGATGCGGATCCAGGGCTACAAGGTCGACGTCGTGCAGTTCGTCGAGAGCCAGCACACCCCGCGCAACACCATGCTGCGCGCGACGCTGGCGGGTTCCCCCGTGGCGGGCGGCGGCATCCGCAAGGAGTACGACGAACTGGTTGAGCAGTGGGGCATCACCCCCCGCCTCGCGGTGCTGATCGGTCAACAACCCTCACCATGAGAGCCATCAGCGAGGTGCTGGCGGCGCTGCTGGCCTGGGGCTCGCTGGCAGTCGGTGCCGACGCGCAACCCGAGGTGGAGCTCACCTTCCAGGACCCCGAGATCGTCGAGTCCAGCGGCCTGGTGGCCACCGCTGGCCTCCTGCTCACCGTCAACGACTCCGGGGACACCGGTCGCGTCTTCGCGGTCGACGCCGGGGGGCGCACCGTCGGCGTCACCCGCTGGGCCGAGGAGCCGGAGGACGTCGAGGCACTGGCTCCGGCCGGAGATGGTGAGGTCTGGGTCGCTGACATCGGCGACAACCGTGCGCGTCGCGACTCGATCCGCATCCTCAAGGTCCCCGTCGGGCGCGGGGACCGCGACGTCGAGCCCGCGGGCTTCGACCTCACCTATCCCGACGGTGCCCGCGACGCCGAGTCGCTGTTGGTCGACCCGACGACCGCTCGGGTCTATGTCGCCACCAAGGAGGTCTTCGGCGGGACGCTGTATGCCGCGCCCGAGGACTTGGACCCGGCGGCTCCCAACCTGCTCGAAGAGGTCGGCCCGGTGCTGCCGATCGCCACCGATGGTGCGTTCTTCCCGGATGGTCGGCACTTCGTGGTTCGTGGCTACCAGCGGGCGGTGGTCTATGGGTTCCCCTCGCTGGAGAGCGAAGCGATCCTCGACCTGCCGCCCCAGCCCCAGGGTGAGGGCATCGCGGTCACCCCGGAACTCGACCTGCTGCTGAGCACCGAGGGGCAGGGCGCCGAGGTGCTGCGATTGCCGCTGCCCGAGGACGTGCGGGCGATCGTGGCGCCCAGCCTCGCCTCGCCGAGTTCTGTTGTGCCCCCGCAGGCATCGACGAGCGCGGCGCCGTCGCAACGACCCTCAACGGCCTCGCGCGAGGGCAAGGAGTTGCCCGAGACCACCGAGGTGCAGCGCGACGCCATGCCGTGGTTCCTCGGCGGATTCCTCGCCCTGGGGGTGCTGATCGCCCTGATGCTCTCGCTGCGACGCCGCTGATTCACCGATGACCCGAATGGGTCATTGTGCGGCTTCGAGATCGTGCGGTCTAGTGAGCTCATCGCTTGCAGATCGGAGCACGATCATGGCTTCTCACTCGATTCGCAGCAGGCTCACCTATGCCAACGTCGTCGCGACCCTCGCGCTGGTGGTGGCCATGGGTGGCACGGGGGCCTACGCCGCACAGCTCGGCAAGAACACCGTCGCTAGCAAGCAGGTCAAGAACAACTCACTGACCGGCAAGGACATCAAGGACGGCAAGCTCACCGGCGCCGACGTGGCCAAGGACTCGCTGACCGGCGCTCAGGTCAAGGAGTCCACGCTCGGGCCCGTTCCCAACGCCAGCAAGCTCGGTGGTCAGCCGGCCGCGGTGTTCAACCGGAACTCGAAGCAGGTCAAGGGGACCTTCACCGAGGGTAACCCGCTGGTCGCTCCGGTCGGCCCCTTCGGGTCGGTCCACCTCTTCTGCGACGACAAGAACACCGTCGGCAACCTGACCGACGACGTCATGGGTCTCGGCTACCAGATCAACACGGGTCCGTCCGGGGTGGCCATGCAACGCGCCGCCTTCTCGCCGACTCCGCTGACCCCGCCGACGTGGGTGCTCTACAACTCGTTCACCAGCGGGTCCGGCACGTCGGTGGACAAGAACTCCCACGTCTTCAGCGAGTGGTACCTGTCCAATGCCACAGGGAGCCTGGCCTACCTGGCCCGCATGTGGGGCTACAACGACAGCGGCGCCTTCGGGTGCAACGGGATCATCGAGGTCACCCGGATGCATTGACGGTCGGGGGCTCGCCGGAAACCGAGGGGCTGCTAACGGCGCCGTTTGAGCGTGAGACGGTCGATCACCTTGCCGTCGGTCGACAGCGCGGTCAGCTTCAACTTCGCGACCCCACGCTTGTTGCGCGGCACGGCATCGAGGAACGCGACGCTGTGGACCTCGTTGGTCAGCGCCGACCACTCGGTCGTCTCGGGGACTCGCACGCCGCCCTCGATGGAGACGTAGGAGATCGGCCGGCCACCGGTCGGATAGACGGCTTGCCCGGCTCCACCGGCGGTGAGGTAGGTGGTGCCCCGAGTGCTGTCGATGACGGCGCCGCGGGGGGCTTCGATGACCGGAGCGCCATCGCGCAGGGGGTGGGTCCGCTCGTAGCAGTGGTTGTGACCGTTGACGACCAGGTCGACCGAGTACCTGTCGAAGATCGGTTCCCAGCGCGACCGGTTGCCCCCGTCTGATCCGTGCACCAGGTTGGTGCAGTACATGCAGTTGTGGAAGCCGACCACGATGAAGTCGATCTCGGGGTCTGAGCGCATCTCGGCGAGTTCGCCTCTGAGCCATTGGTCCTGCGCCGAGCCGAGGTAGTCCAGGTTCCGAGAGATCTCATAGGACGCGTCGTTGCCGTCCAGGGCGATGAACCCGACATTGCCGTGCACGAAGGAGTAGGTGACCGGCGCGCCCTTGACGCCGTTGCCGGGGAGTTGGAACCGGTCGAGGTAGCCGGAGTAGCCGAGTTCGCCGTTGCCCTCCTCCATCTCGTGGTTGCCCACGGTGGTCATCCACGGGACGTGACCCGCGCTGGGCTGGATCTGGTTGAGCCACTGGTCCCAGACCCTGAAGTCCTGGGTCTGTGGGCCTCCGACCCCTGTCCCGCCACTGGTGTCGGCGTAGCAGAGGTCGCCCACGACGAAGGCGAACTTCGGTCGCATCCGGCGGATGAGCGCGACGTGTGCCGCCGCGGCGGCATTGACCCCCATGTCGCCGAACGCGGCGAATCGGAACGGCCGCTGCACCTTGGGGGCGGTGCGGAAGGTGCCGGTCACCGGCGAGGCGCCCTTGTGGCTCAACCGGTAGTGATACCGCGTGCCGGGCCGCAGGCGTCTCAGGTCGACGTGGTGATAGACGGTGCCCAGGTCCTTGGTGGAGCGACTCTCGGCCGGCACTGTCAAGCCGTAGGTGCGATCCAAGCCGAGTTCGAGCCGCGGCCGGCGCACTCCGGCGGGCGTGGACCATGACACGGCCATCCGGTGCTTCGGGTTCTTGCCGTACATCAGGTGCACGCCGCCCGGCCGCACCGCGGCGGACGCCGGTGGCACCCAGAGCAGGGGACCGACACTCGCCGTGCCGGCGGCCAGCGCGGCGGCCCCGCTGCCCGTCAGGACCCGTCGTCGGGAGACCGCGGGAGGGTTGGGGGTGAGATCCGGCTCGGGAGACTCAATCACCGGAGCAGTCAACCAGCCCGGCGTGGACGAGAGGTGAATCTGGCGAAACCTGCGGGGGCGGGTCGGTGACCAGTCAGCCGGCGACCCTGTCCCCGAGCTTGATCGTGAACCTCCGCTTGGCATAGCCCGGTGCGGTGACCTTCACCTTCACCTTGATCTTGGCTCCGGCCATGGCCCGGGTCAGTTTGAGTTTGGCCGACTTGGCGTTGATCGCCTTTCCGTTGACGAACCATCGGTAGGTGCTCTTGCTGGGCATCGGGCTCAGGCCAGCGAGCTTGACCCTGATCTTCTTGCCCACCTTGGGTTTGCCCTTGAGCTTCGGATTCTTGCTCGTCGTGAACTTTCCCTTGGCCACGGTGGCCGTGGACGCCGAGGGCTGTGTGGCCGGGTGGAAGCCCGCGGCCGTGGCCGTCACTTCGACGCGCAACGACTTGCCGCGCTGGGCGGCAGTGGGTGCGAATACGGGCTTCGTGGCGCCACCGATGGGGGTGTTCCCGGCGAACCACTGGTAGGCGAAGCTGTCGGCCTGCGACCAGGTGCCCGGGGAGGTCGTCAGGGTGACGCCGACCTTGGGTTTGCCGATCACGGTTGGCGGGGTGGTGTTGGTGATCGTGGGGATATCGAGAACCGCGTCGATGTCAGTGAGGCTGCTCCCCGCAGTCACCGTGATCGTGTCGGCGTCATCCACCGAGGTGGCGTTGTCCCAGAACTCGCCGACGTGTGCCGCTGTGGGCTGGAATTCGAGACGATAGTTGTCGGCGGGAAGCCCGGTGAGGTCGTAGAACCCGCTGTTTCCAGAGTCGGTGACGTCTTCGTCGCTGCGGTGCCAGGCGCCGCCGTAGAACCGGTAGGGAACCACGAGGACGTTGCCCAGGCCCATCTGCTGGTCATCGGCGATGTAGCCGTGGATGGCGCCGCCACCGACCAGCGTTGCGTCAACACCGGTCATCTCGGTGTCTTCACTGAAGGCGACGTCGTCGGCCAGATCGAAGACGGACTGCCCGTTGAGGTACTGACGGGCGTGCACGCCGTCGTCGGGCAAGAAGCCGACGCGGTAGCCGCTGGCCGGCGGGATCACCTTCGGGATTCGGTAGTCGCCGGCTGCATCGGTCGTGTCGCCGTACCAGCACTCCCACCCGGTGCTGAATTCGACGTAGACACACACCTGCACGTCGTCGAGAGGACCGCCGGAGTCGGTCACCGTGCCGCTGATCGCACCGCCCGGCAACAGCGTGAAGTCGATGCCAGGACTGTTGTCGCCGGGCG
>JBFIDC010000071.1:0-12214 GCA_041581495.1 Nocardioides sp.
CATCAGCTGAGCGATAACAGGGTCGATCCCGGCCAGGAGGCCCGACTGGACCAGCGTCAGGTCGCTGAAGTCCAGGGTGGCAGCGGTCAGGTTCAGGTTGTCGCCTCCGGAGAGGCACTCGCCGTCACCGGCCTCGACCAGGGTGGCGCCGTCTCCGGCGAGCCCGGCGCACGCGGCCGAGACGCCCTTCTTGCCCTCGACCGTGGCGACTGCATCCTGGGCCAGCGTGCCGGCCTGGATGAAGGACTGACCGCCCAGGACGGTGATCAGGGGCTGGTTGTTGCCCGAGGTCTTGCCGGTCGTGCCGTCGTGCGTGGCGGTGAACGTGCCGGTGTTGTTGGTGCTGCCGCCGATGGTCAGCTCGAGGCCCGTGGCGTTGGCCTGGGCGACGACGGTGGCGGCGAGGGCGGGACCCGCTTGGGCCAGGCAGAGAGCGGTGACCGCTCCGAGGCTCGCAAGGCGGCGCATGGGGGTCGCGAGGGATCGCGATTTCGGTGGGGTGCGCATTTAGGTTCCTCCCAGTTCCAGTGCACAGGTATGAACGCGCGCATTCGGCGCGACAAGGGTGCAACGTGAGAGCTCTGGGAGAGTTACGCTCGACTTGGCCCCCTGTCCCAGCATGTGGATCTGCGGCTCGGGGCTCGGGGCTGGCATCGGGCTGGCACGTGGCTGGCCTGGGGGCTAGCCCGGGGTACCCGCTTTGTTCGCTGATAGCGGAGCGCCTTTCGGCTCACGCGGGAACGACTAGGCTGGTTGCGAGGTTGAGACCTTGTAGCCCAGGGACGGTTGCCCCGGGATGGAAGCAATGATGTTGCGACGCGACCCCACGACGTCGTAGGCGAGGAGACAAGCATGTTCGAGCGGTTCACCGACCGAGCCCGCCGGGTGGTGGTGCTGGCCCAAGAAGAGGCACGCATGCTCTCCCACAACTACATCGGCACCGAGCACATCCTGCTCGGCCTCATCCATGAGGGCGAGGGCGTCGCGGCCAAGGCGTTGGAGAGCCTCGACATCTCGCTGGAGGCCGTGCGCGCGCAGGTCGAGGAGATCATCGGCCAGGGCCAGCAGGCGCCCAGCGGCCACATCCCGTTCACCCCGCGCGCCAAGAAGGTGCTCGAGCTCTCCTTGCGCGAGGCGCTCCAGCTCGGGCACTCCTACATCGGCACCGAGCACATCTTGTTGGGTCTGATCCGCGAGGGCGAAGGCGTCGCGGCCCAGGTGCTTCAGAAGCTGGGCGCCGACCTCAACCGGGTCCGCCAGCAGGTCATCCAACTGCTCTCCGGCTTCCAGGGCAAGGAGTCCAGCGCCACCGCGGCCGCCAGCGGTGGCGGCGGCGAGACGCCGTCGTCCTCCCTGGTGCTCGACCAGTTCGGTCGCAACCTGACCCAGGACGGCCGCGAGGGCAAACTCGACCCCGTCATCGGCCGCGAGCAGGAGATCGAGCGGGTCATGCAGATCCTCTCGCGCCGGACCAAGAACAACCCGGTCCTGATCGGTGAGCCGGGCGTCGGCAAGACCACGATCGTGGAGGGCCTGGCCCAAGACATCGTCAAGGGCAACGTGCCCGAGACCCTCAAGGACAAGCAGATCTACACCCTCGACCTGGGTGCGCTGGTTGCCGGTTCGCGCTACCGCGGTGACTTCGAGGAGCGCCTGAAGAAGGTGCTCAAGGAGATCCGCACCCGTGGCGACATCGTGCTGTTCATCGACGAGATCCACACCCTTGTCGGCGCCGGCGCCGCCGAGGGTGCCATCGATGCAGCCAGCATCCTCAAGCCGATGCTGGCCCGCGGCGAACTCCAGACCATCGGCGCCACCACGCTCGATGAGTACCGCAAGTACCTCGAGAAGGACGCCGCGCTCGAGCGCCGCTTCCAGCCGATCCAGGTCGCCGAGCCCTCGATCGCGCACACCATCGAGATGCTCAAGGGCCTGCGTGATCGCTACGAGGCCCACCACCGGGTCACGATCACCGACGAGGCGCTGGTCTCGGCCGCGACGCTGGCCGACCGCTACATCTCCGACCGCTTCTTGCCCGACAAGGCGATCGACCTGATCGACGAGGCCGGCTCGCGGTTGAGGATCCGGCGGATGACGGCTCCCGCCGACCTGCGCGAATACGACGACAAGATCGCCGAGGTCCGCCAGCGCAAGGAGGGCGCGATCGACGGCCAGGACTTCGAGGCCGCCGCGCGCCTGCGCGATGAGGAGAAGCAGTTGATCCTCAAGAAGTCCGAGCGCGAGAAGCAGTGGCGTGCCGGTGACATGGACGAGGTCGCCGAGGTCGATGAGGAACTCATCGCCGAGGTGCTCGCCGTCGCGACCGGGATTCCGATCGTGAAGCTCTCCGAAGAGGAGTCGACCCGGCTGCTCAAGATGGAAGAGGAGTTGCACAAGCGCGTCATCGGTCAAGAAGAGGCCGTCAAGGCTCTCTCGCGGGCGATCCGACGCACTCGTGCGGGCCTGAAGGACCCCAAGCGTCCCGGCGGTTCGTTCATCTTCGCCGGCCCCTCGGGCGTCGGGAAGACGTGGCTGTCCAAGACGCTGGCCGAGTTCCTCTTCGGCGACGAGGACGCCCTGATCCAACTCGACATGAGCGAGTTCAGCGAGAAGCACACCGTCTCGCGGCTGTTCGGCTCACCTCCCGGCTACGTCGGCTACGAAGAGGGTGGGCAGTTGACCGAGAAGGTGCGGCGCAAGCCGTTCTCGGTGGTGCTGTTCGACGAGGTCGAAAAGGCGCACCCCGACATCTTCAACAGCCTGCTGCAGATCCTCGAGGAGGGTCGTCTCACCGACTCCCAGGGCCGGGTGGTCGACTTCAAGAACACCGTGATCATCATGACCACCAACCTCGGCACCAGGGACATCAACAAGTCGGTCAACCTCGGCTTCCAGCAGGACAGCGACGTCGCCGGTTCCTATGACCGGATGAAGAGCAAGGTCCAAGACGAGCTCAAGCAGCACTTCCGCCCTGAGTTCCTCAACCGCGTCGACGAGATCATCGTCTTCCCGCCGCTGACGCGCGAGCAGATCGTGCACATGGTCGACAACATGATCGCCTCGGTCGAGTTGCGGATGCGCGACCGCGACATGCGCATCGAGTTGACCCAGGACGCCAAGAACCTGCTGGCCGAGCGGGGCTTCGACCCGGTGTTGGGTGCCCGCCCGTTGCGGCGCACCGTCCAGCGCGAGATCGAGGACGTGCTCGCCGAGAAGATGCTCTACGGCGAGGTCGGCCCGGGTCAGATCGTGCTGGTCGGCGTCGAGGGCGAGGGCCCGAGCGCCACGTTCACCTTCGAGGGTCAAAAGATCGGCGATCTGCCGGATCTGCCGCCCTTCGAGGCCGCCGAGGTGACCACGGGCGAGGCGCCTGCTGAGGGCCCCGACGATTCCGAGGGTCCCATCGACGTGGCCAAGGCACCCGAGTAGGCACCGGGCAGGCCCCGCATAGTCGGGTTGTCCCAGCGATATCTCAAGACCTGCGTGGAGGTCAGTGGCCTCCACGCAGGTTCAAGATCAGCACGCCCGCGATGATGAACACCACGGCGATGATCTTGAGCGCGTCGACCCGTTCGCCGAGGTAGGCCACCCCGATCACGGCGATGGCGGCAGTTCCGGCCCCGGACCACACGGCGTAGGCGACCGAGACCTGGATCTCGCGCACCACCAGGGTGAGCAACCAGATGGAGATCCCATATCCGGCCAGGATCGCCGCCGTCCACGCCGGCTCTCGGAATCCGTCCGCACGCGGCAGGGAGGCGGTCGCGAGCACTTCGACGCCGATCGCGACGCCGAGCAGCACCCAAGCGAGCACCATGGTTGATCAACTCCTCATATTTGTGTAGCAACTGCTACATGAGTGTAGCGAGTGCTACGTCTCGGGTACAGTCGTGGCGTGGCCGACCCCGCCAAACGTGCCGCCTGGACCGAGGCGGCGACCGACTACGCCCTCGAGAACGGCCTGATCGGACTCTCCTTGCGACCCCTTGCGGTCGCCCTCGGGACCAGCGATCGGATGCTGCTGTATCACTTCGCCGACAAGGACGACCTGGTCGCCGAGGTGCTGTTGACCTCCAGTGATCGCTCGGTGGCCCTGATCAGCGAATTGCCCGATGCGCCCGATCCGACGGCAGCGGTGCTCGCCCTGTGGCGGGCCCACCAAGGCAGCGAGCAACTGCACCGTTGCCAGCGGATGTATGTCGAGGCCGCTGCCCTCGGGCTGTTCGGCAAGGAGCCATACGCCAGCGCCGTGGGTCAGGCCAACGCCCGCTGGATGACGGCGCTGGTGGGCTATCTGGTGCGCAGCGGCGTCCCCGCCTCGGTGGGCGAACGCGCGGCCGTGCTGGTCGACGCGGTTCTCATGGGGCTCCAACTCGACGAGCCACTGCAGTCCTCGGAGTTGGAGGAATCGGCGCTGCGCGACCTCGCCGGCGTGGTGGCCCAGATCGCCTCGAGCGGGCAGCGCTGAAAGCGGGCGGGTTCGGTCAGGGCAGGACCGTTCAGGGCAGGACCGTTCAGGGCAGGGCGTAGGTCGAGGGGCTCGTCGACGTGGCGAGCCCATCGGCGACCAGTGCGGCCAGGCAACGCTCGCGCTGGTCAGGGTCGGCCCAGGCCGCATCGAGGCGGTGGCGAGGTACGTCGCCGTCGTGCTCGCGCAGCACCGCCATCAGTCGGCCGCGGCATTGCCGATCGGTTCCGGCCCAGGCCTGTGCGCGCCGCGGTGGCCCGTCGTGCGGCGGATGGCCCAGCGCCCGCCACCGGCACTGCTGCGCGAGCGGACAGAGGTCGCAGTGCGCCGCCCGGGCCGTACAGACCAGGGCACCCAGTTCCATCAGGGCGACCGACCAGGTGGCGGCCAGGGGTTCCTCCGCCGGTAGCACCGCTGCGGCGCGCTCCCGCTCGGCCCTGGTGACGCTGGGGGCCGGCAGTTCCTCGCCGCCGAGCAGTCGGGCCAGGACGCGCCGGACGTTCGTATCGAGCACCACGTGTCGTTTGCCGAAGGCGAAGGCCGCGATGGCGGCGGCGGTGTAGTCGCCCACGCCCGGGAGTTCGATGAGTTCGGCATAGGTCGAGGGCACTTCGCCGTCATGTCGGTCCACGATGGCGACCGCGGTCGCGTGCAACCGGAGTGCTCGGCGGGGATAGCCCAACCGTCCCCACGCGCGCACCGCCTCGCCGGTCGCCTCCACCGCCAGCGCGGCCGGACTCGGCCAGCGGCGCAACCACTGCTCGTGGACGGGCAGCACTCGCGCGACGGGCGTCTGCTGCAGCATGAACTCCGAGACCAGCACCGACCAGGGGCTGGCGTCGGGGAGGCGCCAGGGCAGTTCGCGAGCGTTCGCGTCGTACCACTGCACCAGCGGCTCGGTCAGATCTCCCATGGCGTGGCCATTCTCGGCCATCGGCTGCCTCGGTGCGCCGGGGTGGAACGCGTGTGACTGGTGTGACTCGGCGTGGGTCCGCTGCCTGAGGTCGCCCGATGTCTACCGTGGTCGCATGTCGACGCGCGGATCTCTGCCCGCCGGCGTCTACTGGCGCCGACGGTTCGTGCTGTTGGGCGCCATGGTGCTCATCGTCGTCCCGGTCGGCAAGGTGCTCAGCGGGTCCAGCGACGGCGCGGACGCCTCCGAGCAGGCGGTTCAGGCGGCCGCGGACCCGAGCGGCGCCGCGAGCCCCTCGGCAACGGCCACGAAGAAGAACAAGGGCAAGAACCAGGGCAAGAAGGCCACGCCCACGCCGACTCCGTTGGCACAGCCCACCGGACCCTGCCCGGCCACCGACGTGCTGATCACCCCGACGGTCCCGGATCCGGTTGCCGGCCGCGATGTGACGGTGCTGCTCAACCTGCAGATGGGTGTGACCCAGGCCTGCACCTGGCGGGTGTCGTCCAAGACCGTGACCCTGAAGATCACCGCCGGTGCCGACGACATCTGGTCCAGCCGTGAGTGCCCCAAGGTCATCCCGAGCCAAGAGGTGGTGGTCCGCCAGGCGGTCCCCGTGGCGGTGCCCGTGGTGTGGAACTCCAAGAGGTCAGACGAGTACTGCACCATCCGCACGGCCTGGGCGCTGCCCGGTCGCTACCAGGTCGCCGCAGCGGCCCTCGAGGGCGAGCCGACCTCGGTCACCTTCGACCTGACCCGCCCGGCGGCCGCGGTGGTCACCCAGACCGCCGACCCCACCCCGGCCGGGCAGGACAAGACCAAGGGCAAGAAGAAGAACAAGCAGCGCGACTGAACACCTGCCGCTGGGTGCGGTGCGGGGTGGCCGCTGAGATGGCCGCGGGTCGTCTTAGACGTAGCGCTCGAGGATCGTCGACTCCGCGAGCCGGGAGAGGCCCTCGCGCACCGAACGCGCGCGGAGTTCGCCCACGCCCTCGACGACCTGCAGGTCCTCGACACCGGCCGAGAGCAGCTTCTGCAGGGTGCCGAAGTGCTCGACCAATCGATCGACGACCGCCGGCGGGAGCCGCGGCACCTTGGCCAGCAGGCGGTAGCCCCGCGGCGCGACGGGGGAGTCGAGGAGTTCGCCGCTGGCCAGGCCCAGGACCTTGGCCGTGGATGCCGGGTCGACCAACTCGGTCGCTGAGAGGGACATGAGGCGCTGGAGGAGCCGCTCCGGCTCGCGTCCGCGGCGTCCGGCCGGCCCGTAGTCGCGGATCACGAGTTGTCGCTCGGCATCGACGCCGCTGATGAGCTCTTCGAGTTGGAGGGCCAGCAGGCGCCCGTCGGAGCCGAGTTGGAGGACGTAGTCCTCGATCTCGGCGGCGATCCGGATCACCATCTCGAGCCGTTGGGCCACCACGGCGACATCGCGGACGGTGACGAGGTCCTCGATCTCGAGGGCCGACAAGGTGCTGGAGACCTCGTCGAGACGCAACTTGTAGCGCTCCAGGGTGGCGAGGGCCTGATTGGCGCGGGAGAGAATCTGGCCCGAGTCCTCGAGCACGTGCCGCGCCTCGCCGACGTAGGCGGCGATGATCTGCATCGACTGGGAGACCGAGATGACCGGGAAGCCGGTCTGGCGTGCCATCCGCTCGGCGGTGCGGTGCCGGGTCCCGGTCTCGGTGGAGGGGATGCTGTGGTCGGGCATCAGATGCACGGCGGCCTTGAGGATGCGGGTCAATCCGCCGTCGAGGATGATCGCGCCGTCCATCTTGGCCAACTCGCGCAGGCCGGTCGCGGTGAAGGGCACGTCGAGGTCGAAGCCGCCGGTCGCGATGCTCTCGACGACTCGGTCGTGCCCGAGCACGATCAGCGCGCCGGTGCGGCCGCGCAGGATGCGTTCGAGCCCGTCACGCAGGTCGGTGCCGGGCGCGATGGATGCGAGGGTGGCGCGCAGACGCAATTGATCTGGAGTGCGCTCGGCCACGGTCACGGTGATTCCTTCTGAATTCGCTGGGGGAATGCTGCGGGCGGTCGATGACCACAAAGTGCCGCGTGGGTACATCTTCCCTGTTTCGGTGGCGAATTCCAGCCCGATTTCATCGAGGGCCGCCGCCCGGTGTGTCTACACGTCGTGCGGTGGGGTCTGTGCGGCTCGTTGAGCGGCTCGGGTCATCCCCAAATAGCGCAGAGCGCCGGCCACATCGGCGGATTCGACGACGGTCATGCCATCGACCACCTTCGGCTGCGCGGCGCTCGGGGAGACGCCGCGTTCGGCCGGGACCAGCGCCACCCGGAACCCCAATCTGGCTGCCTCGGCGATGCGTTGCGGGAGGTCGCGGACCCGGCGCAGTTCGCCGGCCAGGCCGATCTCGCCCATCGCGACCACCCCGACGGGTGGGGGAGTGCCCAGGCTCGCGGACGCCACGGCGACCGCGAGCGCGAGGTCGCTGGCGGGTTCGTTGAGTTTGGCGCCGCCGATCGTGGAGGCGAACACGTCGTGCTGGTGCAGGCGCAGGCCGCAGTGCTGGGCCAGGACGGCCAGGACCATCGCCACCCGCGAGCCGTCGAGGCCCGAGGTGGTGCGTCGGGGGCGTTCGAGGGGCGAGGCGGTCACCAGTGCCTGGACCTCGGCGAGCATGGGGCGGCGACCCTCCATGGTGACGGCGACGCAGGTGCCGGAGACCGGGCCGCTTTGGTGCTCGACGAACAGTCCGCTGGGATCGGCGACCGCGGTGATCCCCTCGGAGCCCAGATCGAAGCAGCCCACCTCGTCGATCGGACCGAAGCGGTTCTTCATCGCCCGCACCATCCGGAAGCGCGAGTTGCGATCGCCCTCGAAGTGCAGCACGACGTCGACGAGGTGCTCGAGCACCCGGGGGCCGGCAATGGAGCCGTCCTTGGTGACGTGGCCGACCAGGATGGTGGTGAGGTTGTGGGTCTTGGCGACCCGGATGAGTGCGGCCGCCACTTCCTTGACCTGGGTCACCCCGCCGGGAACCCCGTCGATGCCTGAGGCGCCGATGGTCTGCACGGAGTCGACCACGAGCAGGGTGGGTCGCACCGTCTCGATGTGGGTGAGCACGGCGCCGAGGTCGGTCTCTGCGGCGAGGAAGAGTTCGTCGTGCACTCCGCCGGTGCGGTCGGCGCGCAACCGGACCTGGGAGGCGGACTCCTCGCCGGTGACATAGAGGACGCGGTGCTGATAGCGGGCGGTCTGGGCCGCGACCTCGAGCAGCAGGGTGCTCTTGCCGACCCCGGGCTCGCCGGCGAGCAGGATCGCGGCGCCGGGGACCAGGCCGCCGCCGAGGACCCGGTCGAGTTCGGGAACCCCGCTGCTGCGACTCGCGGACAACTCGACCGACACCTCGCCGATCGGCACCGCTGGGGTCGTGACCGGCGCGGCTGCCGCGCGCAGGGTCGGGCTGGCGGCCTCGGCCACCGAGCCCCACGCCTGGCACTCGCCGCATCGT
Organism: Nocardioides sp.; assembly: GCA_041581495.1. Lineage (GTDB taxonomy): Bacteria > Actinomycetota > Actinomycetes > Propionibacteriales > Nocardioidaceae > Nocardioides. The sequence continues at coordinate 8,855 of JBFIDC010000071.1, forward strand.
CCCACCCACTTGGCGGCCTCCCAGCCGCATTCGCTACAGCGATAGGCGGGACGGGAACGCGCGGCCTTGGACATATCGGGAACGCTAATCCAGGGCACCGACAGTGGCTCGGTCCCTCACCGGTGCGCCACGTGGTGGTCGCCGGTGATCCGGGGTGGCAAGATTGGAACGATCCAGAATCCGCGGCGACCGACTTGGAGGAGACGTGGCACGCATGATGAGTCGGCCCTCGGTCGTCCCGCCCACCCTGGCCGACGTCGCCGAGCGTGCCGGCGTCTCCCGTCAGACGGTCTCCAACGCTGTCAACAACCCCGAACTGCTGCGCCACGACACGTTGGCCAGGGTGCAGGACGCGATCGCGGAACTGGGATATCTCCCCAACCGGGCGGCGCGCAACCTACGCACCCGTGCCTCGCACCTGATCGGCCTGCCGATCACCGGGGTGCACGAGGGCACCGCCAACGCCTTGATGGACCGCTTCGTGCACTCCCTCGTCGAGACCTCCAGCGCTGCCGGCTATCACGTGCTGCTGTTCCCCGGCGCCGCGACCGGCAACCCGGAGGAGGCATTGGCGGGCTACGACGACCTGCTGCGCTCCACCGCGGTCGATGCGTTCGTGGTGACCGACACCTACCTCGGCAACCCCCAGGCCGCGTGGCTGACCGATCGGCGCGCTCCCTTCGTCGCGTTCGGTCGCCCCTGGCACGACCCGGAGGCGAGTCACTGGTGGGTCGACGTCGACGGTGCTGCCGGGTCTGAGTTGGCCACCAACCACCTGCTCGACAAGGGTCACCAGCGCATCGCGTGGATCGGTTGGCGCAAGGATTCACTGCTGGGCGAGGACCGCCGCGCGGGCTGGGCCCGCGCACTGCACGCCCGCGGCCTGTCCACCGCTGGTCTGGCCTCCCGCGTCGAGGACTCTGTTGCCTCCGGTCGCGAGGCCAGTGCCGTGCTGCTCGATGAGGCTCACCCCTCGGCGTTCGTCTGCGCCTCCGACACGCTGGCGATGGGCGTGCTGCACACCTTGGCCGATCGGGGATTGCGAGCCGGACACGACATCGCGGTCACCGGCTTCGACGACTCCCAGGTGGCGCAGGTGGTCCCCCCGGGACTGACCTCGGTGCGACAGCCGCTCGAGGACGTCGCGGTCGAGGTGGTCAGGGCGCTCAAGAACCTGCTGGGCCCGCCGTCCTCGGAGCCGCGCGGCGTCCTGCTCGAGCCCACGCTGGTGGTCCGCGCGTCGAGTTGACGCGCACGGGGGCTGTCCCGCCCCACCTCCACCGGCCTCGCCCGCGAGGGGGTGCTCCTAGGCGAACTGCTTCGACCAGAGGTTGACGGCGTAGTCGACCTCGAGGCCCTCGTGCTCGCTGAGGATCGCCTCCGCCACGGGTGCGCTGAACTCGATGCGGACCACGGCTTCGAGGTCGGCGCGGGAACCGAAGCGCCACCCCATGTCCACCGGGGTCCGGATCCAGCCGTGCCGCGACCAGAACCCCTCGACCACTCGCGGATCGACCTCCGGGTAGCCGCGCCTGAACCAGCCCCCGAAGGTGGACCGAGTGGGGTCGTTGTCGATCACTAGCGCCGTGGCTCCACGGCGGACGACGCGCTCGATCTCGGCCAGGCCCGGTTCGGATCCGGGTCCGAAGAAGTAGGCCCACCGCGCGTGCACGACATCGATCGAGGCGTCAGCGACCGGCAGCGACTGAGCCAGCCCGGTGCTCACCGTGACGTTGGGCAGCGCGCGGGTCCGCCGGTTGGCCAGCGCCGCGAGGTCGGGGTGTGGCTCGACCCCGTGGACCGAGCGTGCGTCCGCGGCGAACCGGGGCAGATGGAACCCGGTGCCGCAGCCGATGTCGAGCACGTCGCGGTCGCGCCAGGTGGCCAGCGACTCCATGGCCGACCACAGTCGGCCGTCCGGGTCGACGGCGTGGTTCTCGATCTCGTAGGTCGCCGGGTGGTTCCAGATGTTGGGGCTGGGTCGCGCGCCCCTGGGTGGCGCGGCCATCACCGGGAGTGAGGAAGCCTCAGAGGCGAACGAGCCCGGAGGGCGTCTGGATCTGCACGGCGTTGATGCCGGGGGTGCCGTTGGGGGCGACCCAGTCGACCTTGACGTCCTCGAGGGGGGCCTCCACCGACTCGCCGAGCCATTCGCTGACCCGCTGCGGGTCACCGGCGATCTCGAGAGTGGCCAGCGAGAACTCGCCGGTCGCGCCCACACTCGGGTGTAGTTCGGCGTCGCTCTCCCACTTGATGAAGAAGGGGAGTTGCGGGTCTGCGATCAGCCCGTTCACGCCGATCTGCTGCCAGCGCAACTCGGTGCCGTCGGGGCGGTGCCGGTTGCCCGGGACGGACTCGCGGCCCAAGCGCTGCTCGATGGGCGAGAGGTCCTCGACCGCGACGCACCAGCCGAGCCAACCGCCGCCGAGGGCCGAGCGGGCTCGCACGGCCTGGCCGAACGGCGCCTTGTCGGAGGCCGGGTGATCGAGCACCTCGACGATCTCGAGATAGGTGTCGTCCGTCAGGGGCAGCGTCATGTTGCGCGTACCGAAGCGGGGGTGCACGCCGCCGTCGATGAAGGCGGCCCCGAGAAGGTCACCCAACCGCTGCGCGGTGCCGGCCAACCCGTCAGGGCCGGCTGCGAACGAGAGATGGTCCAGACGCATAGTCAGAGTGTCGCCAATCAGATATCGGGCCGCTGCGGCGGGGTCGAAGTCTCTTGACGTCGAGATGTCCGAGGGGGTGTGCGCGCGCACATGCCCACAGTCGTTTCAGTCGCGCGGGTCGGCAGGGTGCAGCGCAAGAGCCGACCGGGAGCGCAGGTGGGCCTCGCAGTGGACGACGAGTTCGTCATAGGCGGCCTGGCCCATCAGGGCGACCAGTTCGGCAGCGGAGGTGATGTAGAGCGCCTCGGAGGCGACGTGCGCCTCGGTGTTGCCCGAGCAGTACCAGTCGAGGTCGTGACCTCCCGGACCCCATCCGCGCCGGTCGTACTCCTGGATCGAGACCTCGGTGTAGGTGGTCCCGTCCTGTCGTTCGACGGTGCGGAACGTACGCCGGATGGGCAGTTGCCAGCAGACGTCGGGCTTGGTCTCCAACGGGTTCTTGTCCAGCGTCAACGCCAGCGCGTGCAGGGCACAACCGGCCCCGCCCCGCCCGTCGGTGGAGGCGAAGTCCGCACGGTTGTGGAAGATGCACGCCTGCTGGCCGTCGACCTCGATGACCTTGGTCTTGCGTTCGCCGTCCTCGTCGAGTTCGACCCAGTCCTTCTTCTTGACCTTGCCGCGAGGCTTGAACTGCCACAGGGTCTCGTCGAGTTGACCGACATACGCCGCGACGCGCTTCTCGTCGTCCGCGTCG
>JBFIDC010000072.1:0-12165 GCA_041581495.1 Nocardioides sp.
CAGGGCATCGACGAGTACGTCGCGGGCCAGACCAACCCGGAAGTCCGGTTGGCGGCCGCGACCGACGGCACCGTCACTGCGGTGTGGCCTCAGTGGATCGTTGATCACTTCGAGGTGCAGAGCGCCACGCGTTCGGTGCGCGGGACCTGGTCGGCGCCGACGACCTTGGACAACCACGAATGGAGCGACCGCACCCCCGAAGTCGCCGCGGGGCCACGAGGACGGGTGGCCGTCGTGTGGGGGATCTCGGGGTCGGGAGGCTTTGACGACGGGGTCTTCGTCCGAATCCGTCGTGGCGCCGGAGCCTGGGGTTCCCCGCAGCGCCTCGGCGATCAGTACTGGGGCGGCCGGGCCGACATCGCCTACGCGCCGGACGGCACGCTCGGCGTGCTCTGGGCCAGTGGCTTCAACACCCCCACCGTCACCACGTTGCGACCCGGCGGCCGCTGGGCGACTCCCCGCGTCATCTCGCACGTCAAGGTCAATCGACTCGATCTCCACCTCGCCGCCGGCCCGGGGCAACGGTTTGCAGCCACCTGGACCTCTGACGAGAGCGGCAACTACGACCAGGAGCACATCTACGCCGCCACCGGTCGCGCGAGCGGACCGTGGCTCACCCAAGCCGTCGCCTCGCCGACCAGTGGCGCTCCCGTCGTGACCGTGAAGAGCGACGGCACCGCAGTGGTCATGTGGCTCCGGAGGGCACCCGGCACCTACGACTATGTCGTTCAGGCCAGCGTCCATCCGCCGGGCGGCGCATGGAAAGGCCCCTCGACGGTGCGGGATACCCCCACCGACTCCAGTACCTATGAGGTCGCCCTGGCCAGCGGTCCGGCGGGAAGCCTGACGGCGATGTGGGTCGAGTCCGACGCCGACGACCTGACCACGGCCTACGCCGTGACGAAGGACCCGGCCGCACCCAAGACCGGCAGGGTCAAAGGACCGAAGCGGATCGCTGCGACGAAGAAGGGCTCCTTCGTCTTCACTGGGCCCGCCGGCGCCACCTTCCAGTGCCGCGTCGACAAGACCCGCAGGCAGCAGCAGGGCAAGCAGGGCACCAAGCAGGCTGTCTCCCAGAAGCGGGTCCCGTGGAAGGCCTGCACGTCGCCGTACCGGGTCAACGCCAAGAAGCTCTCACCGGGCAGGCACACGGTCTATGTGCGGGCCGTGCAGTTCGGCCGTCCCGACCCCACACCGTCCGCGCGAAAGTTCACGGTGAAGTGATGTCCAACCGCCTCCTCGTCGCGTTGCTGCGCACCTCCCTGGTCACTGCTCTCGCCCTGAGTGGCCTCACAGGTCTGACCCTCGCACCCGCCCACGCGGCCACCTGGCCGACGCCCGTCGTGGTGGCCGGGGCCGAGCCCGCCTTCAGTTACCGCTACGACGTACAGACCGTGGTCACGCCGGACGGCACCACCGTCGCGAGTTGGGCCGACACGGGCAGCCTCGACTCCGTGATGGTCAGCGAACGCCCACCCGGCGGGGCCTGGAGCACACCGGTCGCAGTGGCGGCCTCGAACCTGTGGGGCGACCGGCTAGCAGTCGGCCCGGACGGCACGCTGGCGATCGTCTACCAGAACGTGGTGGCGAGCAAGATCGTCATCGGCGCCGTTGTCCGTCCGCCGGGCGGCAGTTGGGGGGCGCCGGTGACCCTTTCGGACCCCGCACAGTCGGCCAACAACCCCAACGTCGCCATCGGTGCCGGTGTGGTGACGGCGGTGTGGCTCCAAGGCTCCGGGGTGACCTCCAAGCCCATGGTCAACACGCGCCCCGTGGGTGCGGCCGGCAGCTGGGGCAGCCCGATCACCTTCGTCGACTCCGGCGTCTCGGGCATCGACGTGGCGGCCAGTGCCGTCGGCACTCTGGTGACCTGGGTGTTGTCCTCGGACCCGACCGATTCGTATGCCGCAAGCACCGTTCGCGCGAGCTTCCACGGCACGTCAGGGTCCTGGGAAGCCCCGGTGTCCGTCTCGGCGGCCGGGCGCCGAGTACAGGTCGCCGAGCCGGCCGTCGGCACCGACGGCACCCTGGCCGTGGCTTGGGAGTCACGACTGCCCACCACGGCGGGGTACTACACCTCGGCCCGCGCCCAGGCCGCGATCAAGGCGCCCGGCGGTGGCTGGGGGACGCAGGCGCTGCTGTCGGATCCCGACATCGAGGGCACCGGCCCGCACGTCGGCATCGGTCCGGACGGCACAACCACCGTCGTGTGGACCTCCTACGACGGCGCGAACCACAAGGTCGCGACCCGGGTCTACCGCGGCGGCTCGTGGGGTCCGCAGGTCGACCTGACCCAGTCGATCAACTCCGAGTCCAACCCGCAGCTCGCGATCAGTCCGGACGGCACGGCTGTCGTGGAGTTCTCCAACCTCGCCAAGGGTGTCGGCGTCGCGATCCGTCCTCCGGGGGGTGGGTGGTGGCCCACCGACTTCATTGCCCCCCGCGAACAAGCCGGCTACGACCGCGCACTGGCCGTGGGCAGTGGCACAGTCGCCGTCGTCTGGGCCTACGGCAACGACGACATCGTGTTGGCCGTCGTAGCCGACCACCTGCTGCCGCTGCCGACCGCAAGGACCGGGAGGATCACCGGGCCCGGGAAGATCAGGAAGGGCAAGAAGGCGCGGTACGCCTTCACCGGCTCACCGGCCCCAGTCACCTTCGAGTGCCGCGTCGATCGGACCCGACGCCAACAGAGCGGGACGACGGGGCCGAAGGGGAAGAAGCCGGTTCCCTGGCGCAGTTGCCACTCGCCGATGAAGGTGAAGACCAAGAACCTGAAGCTGGGACGTCACACCCTTTACGTGCGCGCCGTCCTGTACGGCGTCCCCGACCCCACTGCGTCGAAGAAGAAGTTCAAGGTGAAGTGAGGCCGCGGACAGCAGCACTGGTCGCGTTGTCCGGGTAGGCCCAGGACTGCCCCGGCGAGTCTTCCGCTTCCTGGGCGAGATCTCGCCCGGGAAGTGCCGGAGTCACCGGGGCCCCGGTGACTCCTGCGCCGCCCTGCGCCGCCCTGCGCCGCACGCGCCGCACGCGCCTCCCGCGCCGCACGGCGCCCCTGGCCCGTACCGGGCCGCGGGATCAACGGCCCGCGTCGCGCAGCACCCGCTGGGCGGCGAGCCGGCCCGGCGAGCCGATGACGCAGCCGCCGGGGTGGGTTCCCGAGCCGCATTGGTAGTAGCCGTCGATCGGGGTGGCGTACTGGCTCCAACCCGGCGCCGGCCGGAAGAAGTACATCTGGGGCGCCAGGAACTCCCCGGCGAAGATGTTGCCCTCGCTCAGGCCGGTGCGCGCCTCGATGTCGACCGGCGTGACCACCTCCCGGCGCAGCACGAGGTCGCCGAAGCCCGGGAAGTGCGACTCGAGCACGGCCTGGGCTCGGTCACCGAAGTTGTCCCGCTCGGCGTCCCAGGTCGACCCGCGCAGTTCGTACGGCGCGTACTGCACGAAGCACGACATGACGTGTTTGCCGGGCGGCGCCATGTCGGGGTCCACCACCGACTGGATGGCGGCGTCGATGAAGGGGCGCTCGGAGTACGAGCCGTACTTGGCGGCGTCGAAGGCACGCTCGACGTACTCCATGGTCGGGCCGATGTTGAGGAACCCGCCGTAGTGGTCGACGGTGTCCGGCAGCGCGGGGAAGACGGGCAACCCGTCGAGGGCGAAGTTGACCTTCGCCGAGACACCCCGGAACTTCATCCGGCGCACGTTGTCCACCAGATCCAGCGGCAACTCACGGGGCTCGACCAACTCCAGGAACGTCCGGCGCGGATCCAGCGCCGAGACCACCACCGGCGCGCGGAACTCGGTGCCGTCGGCCAGGACCACGCCGACCGCGCGGCCGCCTTCGGTCAGCACCGAGGAGACGGCGGCACCGAGCCGGATCTCGGCGCCGGATGCCTCGGCGGCCCGCGCCAACACCTGCGTGAACCCGCCGTTGCCGCCCTTGTGGAACGCCCACGAACCCAGGTGCCCGTCGTGCTCGCCGAGTTTGTGGAACAACAACACCAGCCCGGACCCCGGCGACATCGGCCCCACTTTGGAGCCGATGATCGACGAGGAGGCGTGGTAGCCCTTGATCGCCTCGTGCTCGAAATAGTCGTCGAGCCAATCGGCGGCGCTGCCGGTCAGCAGGCGTACGGCGTCGTGCATCACCTTCTGCTCCACCCCGCCGAGGTGGTCGAGCAACCACTTGATGTCGACGGCATCTTGCGGATCGGTGCCGAAGACGTTGGGTGGCGGGTTGTCGAACAACGGTCGGATCACCTGACAGACCCGATCGAGATCGTGGTGGTAGCGCTCGTAGGCGTCGGCATCGCGCGGTGAGTGCCGGCGGATCTCCTGCAGGTTCTGGGCGTGGTCGTCGCCGAAGAGCAGGTAGTCGCCGTCCCCGGTCGGGTGGAACGACGAGGGCATCATCAGCGGCAGGAAGCCGTGCTTGACGAGGTCGAGTTCGTGGATGATCTCGGGCCGCAGCAGGCTCAGCGCATAGGAGAACGTCGTGAACGAGAACCCCGGCATCAACTCCTCGGTGATGGCGGCGCCGCCGACCATGGCGTTCTTCTCCAGCACCAGGGTGCGCAGCCCGGCCTTGCCCAAGTACGCCGCGTGCGTGAGGCCGTTGTGGCCACCACCGACGACGATCGCGTCGTAATCGTGCGAGCTCATGACTTCGTCACTCAATCCTTCTTGCGGGGCGGGTCGAAGAACGGCATCGAGGTGGTGGTGATCCGAACCGTGGTGTTGTGGTGCGCGATGGCCAACTCGAGGCGCAGGTCGGTGCCCACGACCGCCAGGTCCGGACGAACGCGGGCGATGCCGATGTGTCGTTGCAGCATCGGGCTGTAGACGAAGCTGGTGCAGTAGCCGATCTCGGCCCCGGTCTCATCGAGCACCATCGACTCGTACGGAAGGGGGTGCTCCGACTTGGGCGGCAACAACCCCGCGTCACGGTGCAGCCGATCCCAGTCGGCCCAGTCGACGACGATGCCGGTGGTCAACCACCGCGAGGTGGCGTCCTCGAGTTCGCGTCGGATCGCCCGCGACCCGACGAAGGTGCGCGAACCGTCGCGGACCCCCCGCAGCATCCAGCCGAACCCCAACTCCTTGGGGGTGGCCCGGTCGGCGTCACTGAAGGCCAGCCGAGCGTCGTGCCACTCGACGTCGATCAGCGACAGCCCGGCCTCGATGCGCAGGGTCATCAACGCCTCTTCGCCGAAAGGGCGGATGCTGTGGTCGCGGCCGGCCTCGAGCACCGCGTCGAGCACCGCGATGGCTCGGTCCTCGGGGACCGTGAGTTCGAACCCCAGGTCGCCGGTGTAGCCGGTGCGCGAGAGCGTCACCACCGTACCGGCGATCTTGGTCTGCAGGTGCTCGAAGTAGCCGAGCGACGCGACCTCGGGGGCCAGCGCGCTCAGCACCGTGCGCGACCGTGGGCCCTGCACCGCCAGCATGCCGAAGGCGTCGCTCACGTCCTCCAGATCCACCCGCAACCCCGTGCCCAACTCCTCGAACCACGAGAGCGCCGGACGCGCGGCGGTGAGCAGGAACTCCTCGGCCGAATGCCGGAACACCACTCCGTCGTGCATCACGAATCCGCGGTCGTCGCACCAGGCGGTGTACTGGGCCTGACCCGGGCGCGCGGTGGTGACGTCGCGGATCAGCGCTCCGGAGAGCAAGCGCTCGGCGTCGGGCCCACTCACCGAGTACTTGAACAGCGGCGAGGTGTCGAAGACCCCCACCGAGTTGCGGACCGCGAAGTACTCGTGCTTGGGGGCATGGGTGTAGCGCAGGGGGGACAGCGTGCCCTGCCAGTGCGTGTAGAGGCCCTGATCGTTGAGTTCGCTCAGGCGCGAGTGGAACGGGGTGGTGCGCACGAGATTCACGCTACTCGCTACTGACCCGCGAGTCAGTAGTTGTGGCGGTGCCCAATCGATCCAGCACCCAGGCATAGACCTCGGCCTCATAGCCCAGGTGCGCGAAACGCCCGGCGGGTCCGACGTGTGCACCGGCCCCGGTCTCGACCCGGAACAGGCAGCGCGGCCCCCACTCGGGGTCGGTCTCACGCAGTCGCGCCACCCACTTGGCCGGCTCGAAGACCATCACCCGTGGGTCGTGGAGCGCGCCGGTGGCCAGGAGGTCGGGGCGGCCGCCGGCCGGTGGCGGATTCTCGTACGGCGAATAGGCCAGCATCCACGCGAAGTCGGCCGGTCGCCTCGGATCACCCCATTCGTCCCACTCGTTGGCGGTCAGCGGGATGCTCGCATCGAACATCGTGGTGACCACGTCGACGAACGGCACCTCGGCGACCACAGCGCGCCAGCGGTCCGGCCGCTGGGAGAACACCGCTCCCTGGAGCAGGCCGCCCGCGCTCAGGCCCCGGGTGGCGATCCGGGTGCCGTCGACCAACCCCGCCGCCGCGAGCCCGTCGGCCACCGCGATGTGATCGTCGAAGGTGTGTTGCTTGGCCGCCAGTCGGCCATCGAGCCACCAGCGCCGACCTCCCTCACCTCCCCCGCGCACGTGGGCGTGCACATAGACCACGCCCCGGTCGAGCAGCGAGGGGATCGCGGCGTCCCACTCCCGGTCCGGATAGACCGACTCGTAGGCGCCGTAGGCGTACATGAGACAGGGCGCGGAGCCATCGAGCGGCGTGTCGACGTGGCGCAGGATCGTGGCCGGAACCGGCGTCCCGTCCGCGGACTCGAAGGTCTTGATCTCGGCCAGATAGGACGCCGGATCGTGGCCGGGCGCCTCGCGCCGGTGGCGTGGCGTGCGAGCACCGGTGGCCAACTCGAGATAGGACCAGACCGGAGGGTTGAGGTAGGACTCCTCTCGGATGGTGATCCGATCGGTCTCGAACTCGGCGTTGTCACCGAGGGCGATCGAGCCCGGCTCGAAGGCGGAGTCGACAACGATCCCCGGGCTTCCGAGGTCGTCGAGTTCGAGGATGCGGAGCCGGTTGCCGCCCCCGACCCGGGAGGTCAGCACCGCGGAGCCTGCGAAGGCGTCGATCCGCTCCACTCGCTCGGCGGGATCCTCCGGCCGGAGGTCGAACCAGGCCGATGAGTCCTGGTGTCCTGCTCGGGGCACCGGGCAACCGACCACGCGGAACTCGGTCGCACCGTCGTTGGTCACCACCAGGAGCAGGTCGGAGCCGTCAGGCAGGACCGCGTGCTCGGCGTGGTACTCGACTCCCCGGCGACGACCACCGACCGAGAGGGCCGGCCCCTTCGGCTGCCCGGCCTCGATCACCCACACCTCGCGGGTGTCGCGGTTCTGGGCCCAGATCACCACCAGGGCGCCGCTGCGGGTGGAGCGGACGCTGAGTTCGTACTGCTGATCGGTCTCCTCCAACACCAGCGTGTCCGAGTCGACCGGCGTTCCGATGTCGTGTCGCCACACCTGATGTGGCCGGAACGCCTCGTCGTGGACGGTGTAGAAGAACGAGCGCGCATCGGCACTCCACGCGCCGCCGTAGTAGCTGCGCGCAATCACTTCGTCGAGGTCCTGACCCGAGGACAGATCACGGAAATGGAGCTCGAAGACCTCGTCCCCGGCGCGGTCGACAGACCAGGCGAGCAGGGCGTTGTCGGGAGAAACACTCGTCAGACCGAGCTCCACATATCCGGACTCGGTGACCAGTGCGTTGACGTCGAGGAGCATCTCCGGCTCCCCCTCATCGTCGGAGTCGTCATTGTTTCGACGGCGAAACAACTGGTCGTATTCCCTTTCGGCGGGCGTGACCGTGTAGTAGGAATACCCTTGATGTCGACTACTGACCGACGAGTCAGTAGCCGGCATGCGTGTGGTCATCTCCGCATGCAGAACCCGAGTTAGGGGTGCCAGATGCGTGGTCGCGACGTCGTACCATTCCCGCTCAGCCACGAGGTGGTCAACGACAGTGTCGTCGACGCGGCTCATCCAGTGATAGGGATCCGGGCGCACGGTTCCGTGCTGGGTGTGCTCGAAAGATTCGCGCGTCGCGACCGGCGGGTCCGTCGGTGGCGTGGCTTGGGCCGACATGGCGGGCACGGTACTCCCACACGCCTCGCAGGGGTATCGGCAGCGGCCGCGTTGATCGCCGCCGCCCTGCTCTCCCCCGCTACACCCGCCGGCGCGAGTGCGGCCGCCGCCGATGACAAGGTCACATTCACCGTGGCGATCCTCAACGAGGTCGACTCGTTCAACCCGTTCCTCGGCATCGAGGCGGAGTCCTACGAGATGTGGGCGCTGACCTACGACTACATGATCACCTACTCGATGGAGGACATGTCTCCCGAGCCAGGGCTGGCCACCGAGTGGGACACCTCCGACGACGGGTTGACCTGGACGTTCGATATCCGTGAGGGCGTGGAGTTCTCCGACGGGGAGCCGCTCACGGCCGCCGACATCGCACACACCTACAACCGGATCCTGGACGGCGGACCCGAGAGCGCCTCGTGGGGCTCCTACCTCACCTCGGTCACCTCGGTCGAGGCGCCCGACGACACGACAGTGGTCCTGACGCTGGAGAAGCCGAACGCGGTCCTGCCACTGCTGCCGATCCCGATCGTGCCCGAGCACATCTGGAAGGACGTGTCGCAGAAGGAGGTCAAGACCTACGCCGCCGAGCCGACCGGCGGCCAGCCCGTCGTGGGCTCGGGGCCGTTCCGACTCGTCGAGGGCACCGCGGGCGGTTCGACCTACCGCTTCGAGAAGAACCCCGACTACTGGCAGGGCACCCCCCACATCGACGAGGTGGTCTTCCGCGTCTTCAAGAGCGAGGACCCAGCGGTCCAGGCCCTGATCAAGGGCGAGGTCGACTTCGTCGACGGGATCAACCCCCTCCAGGTTCGGGCTCTCGAGGGCCAGGAAGGCATCACCGCGCTGAGCGGGGACTCCCCCGGCTTCGACGAGATCGCCCTCAACGCCGGCGCCATCGACACCGAGACCGGCGACCCGATCGGCGACGGTCACCCGGCGCTGCAGGACCCGGCGTTCCGGTTCGCGTTGAACTTCGCCATCGACCGCGACCAGATCATCGCGAAGGCCTACCAGGGCGCCGGACAGCCCGGTGACGTGATCATCCCGCCGGGCTACGCCGACTGGCACTGGGACCCGCCGGCCGAGGATGCGTTCACCTTCGACCTCGACCGGGCGGATCAACTGCTGGTCGACGCCGGCTATGCCCGAGGGGCTGACGGCGCACGGCTCATGCCCGACGGCAGCGACTTCGGCACCATGCGCCTGTTCGCCCGCAGCGAGAGCAAGGTCTCCACGACGGTGATGGACTTCTTCGCCGAATGGCTCGCCGACCTCGGCATCAAGACCGAGATCTCGGTGATGGAGAGCAACAAGCTCACCAACGTGATCCTCGACGGCGACTTCGACGCCTTCGAGTGGGGTTGGTACGTCGAGCCGGATCCCGACTCGATGCTCAGCTACATGACCTGCGACCAGCTCGGCAACTGGTCCGACTCGTGGTACTGCAGCGAGGAGTACGACGCTCTCTATGCGGAGCAGAACGGCGCCACCGACGACGCCGCGCGCCAGGAAGCCGTCAAGCAGATGCAGGAGCTCCTGTACTACGACTCGCCCTACCTGGTGACGGCCTACACCTCCATCAGCGAGGCGTACCGCAACGACCGGTTCGCGTGCTTCCAGCCCCAGCCGGACCCGGGCGGAATCCTGCTGTTCCAGTACGGCATCCACAACTACCTCAACATCCGACCGACGGCGGAGGCAGGTGACTGCGACGGCATCAAGACCGCCCTGGGCGCCGGGCAGTCGACGGGAGGCAGCGACACCGACGACGACGGCAACAGCGGCCTGGTGATCGGCGGCGGCGTCCTCCTCGGGGTGCTCGTCCTGGCCGGTGGCGGCTGGGCGTTGCGTCGTCGGTCGAGCGCGGCCGACCGCGAATGACCGAGTTGGCCGACGACGCCCCTGCGCCCGCAGCGGGGGCCGTCGTCGGCAAGCGACGCAGCTATGGCAGGTACGTCGCAGGCAAGGTGGCCGGCGCCTCGGCGAGCCTCGGCTTCGTGCTGGTGCTCGGCTTCTTCCTCTTCCGGGTGCTGCCGGGCGACCCGGCGCGGACCCTGGGCCGGGGTCGGTTCCGCACCGAGGAGCAACTGGAGGCATTCCGGGGCACCTACGGACTCGATCAGCCGCTGCCCCAGCAGTTCCTGACCTATCTGAAGAACACCTTCACCGGCGAACTCGGCGTCTCGCTTCGCTATCGGGTGCCGGTCTCGGACCTGATCCTGGACCGGTTGTGGCCCACGCTGCTCCTGGTCGGCACCGCCACGATCCTGGCCGCCCTCATCGGGGTCTACCTCGGCGTCATCAGCGCCTGGAACCGCGGCAAGGCCACCGACCGGATCACCACCGGCACCACGCTCACGTTGTATTCGATGCCGGAGTGGTGGCTGGGTCTGATGCTCATCGCGGCGTTCGCCGTCGGGATGGGTCCGCTTCCCGGGATCTTTCCCACCGGGGGCCTGCACTCGGTCGACGCCACCCCCGGGACGGCCGGGTATGTCGCCGACACCGCCCTGCACCTCGTGCTGCCCGTGCTGACGCTGGTGCTGGTGTATCTGGCCGACTTCTCACTGATCATGCGGTCCTCGCTGCTCGACGAGATCGGTGAGGACTACCTGATCACCGCTCGCGCCAAGGGCCTGCGCGACGTGGAGGTGCGCCGCCGACACGCCACCCGCAACGCCCTGCTGCCCACCACCACCTTGATCGCGCTGTCGATCGGCTTCGTCGTCTCGGGCGCCATCACCGTCGAGACGGTGTTCTCGATACCGGGGCTGGGCCTGCTGGCCACCGAGGCGCTGACGATCCCCGACTACTGGGTCCTCCAGGGAACCTTCTTGATCACCTCGGCCGGGGTGATCGTCGCGAACCTGTTGGCGAACCTGATCTATGGCCTCCTCGACCCGAGGGTGCGCGCATGAGCACCACACCCGACGCAGCCCCGGACGCCGCATCAGACGCTGCCCCGGCCGAGGCCCAACTGACGCCCCGGCAGGTCACCCGCCGGCGGCGTGCCCTCGCGGCGCGGCGAACGTGGGCGAGTTTCCGCAGCCACCGCTCGGGCCTGCTCGGTCTCGGTCTGCTGAGCTTCTTCATCCTGGTGGCGATCTCGGCCCCGCTCCTGGCCGACGCGGAGGGCCTCGAGGTCACCAAGGCGACCGGCGGTGTCTTGGAGGCACCCGGGGGCGGCTACCTGCTCGGCACCGACGAGAACGGCCGCTCCATGATCACCCTGCTCATCTGGGGATCGCGGATCTCGCTGTTCGTCGGGCTGCTCGCCACCTTGATCTCGATGGTGATCGGGACCCTGGTGGGGTTGGCCTCGGGGTTCTTCGAGGGCTGGCCGGCGCGGGTGCTCTACCGGTTCACCGAGTGGTTCTTGGTGATCCCGTTCATCCCGTTGGCGATCGTGCTGGCCACCGTCCTGGGCCGGTCCTTGATCAACATCGTCATCGTCATCGGGATCACCGGATGGGCAGGTACGGCGATGCTGATCCGCAGCCAGACGCTCTCGATCCGGGAACGCCCCTACGTCGAGCGGGCCCGCATCCTGGGGGCCGGTCGCTGGCACCAGATGTCGCGACACGTGCTCCCCAACGTGATGCCCATGGTCTTCGCCAACACCACCCTCACCGTGGCGCTGGCGATCCTCGCCGAGACCACGCTCAGCTTCCTCGGCCTCGGCGACCCGACCCGGGTCTCCTGGGGGACGATGCTCGACGACGCGTTCTCGGTGGGAGCGATGACCACCGGCGCGTGGTGGTACATCGTGCCGCCCGGTGTCTGCGTCGTCCTCGTGGTGCTCGCGTTCACGCTGGTCGGCCAGGCCCTCGAAGAGGTCTTCAACCCTCGACTGAAGGGCCGGTGAGCGCGGTGACCGCGACTCAGGAGCGAACCGCACTGCTCGATCTGCGCGGGGTGACGGTGACCTACCGGACCGCCGAAGGGCCCCTGCCCGCGGTTCGCGGCGTGGACCTGGTCGTCCACGAGGGCGAGGTGGTCGGACTGGCCGGCGAGTCGGGATGCGGCAAGTCCAGTCTGGTCGGCACCGTGCTCCGCCTCCAGCCGGCCGGTGCCGAGGTGGGCGGCGAGGTGCTCGTGCTGGGCCAGAACGTGCAGGAGATGAAGTGGGGTCCGCTCCGGGCC
>JBFIDC010000073.1:0-12142 GCA_041581495.1 Nocardioides sp.
TCCGAGTGGATCGACCACTTGTTGTGCGGTGTCAGGTAGCGGACGGTGAGCCCCTCGACCTCGGCGCCACCTGCTCCGTCCGAGACGTTGCCGAGCGCCGGTTCGGCGAACAGCGCCGCCATGTTCAGGGGCGGCCGATAGACCGGGAGCCCCTCACCGAGTTCGGTCATCCAGTCGTGGTCGAGATAGAAGTGCATCCGCCCCGTCAGGGTGTGCCAGGGCTTCTTGCGCTCCACGTTGATCGTGAACGGCGAGTAGCGCCGTCCGCCGGTCTCCGAGCCGGACCACTCCGGAGAGGTGATCACCGGGACCGGTGGCCCCTGCGTGTCGGCGAAGGTGATCTGTTTGCCCTCGTGCTCCTCGGAGAGGTCGGCCAACTGCACGCCGGTGCGTTTCTCGAGGGTCTTGAAGCCCTGGGTGGCGAGGTGTCCGTTGGTGGTGCCGGACATCGCGAGGATCGCTTCACAGACGTTGACGTCGCGTTTGAGCGAGGGCCGTCCGTCGGCGACGCCGCCACGCACGGCGCCGTTCTTGTGCAGCAGGTAGTCGACCTGCTTGGTGAGGTCGAAGGTCACGCCCTTGGTGGTCGCCCCGAGGGTGTCCATCAGCGGTCCGAGCGCGTTCATCTTCTGCGCCACGGCACCGTAGTCACGCTCCACCTCGACCAGTTTGGGCATGGTGACGCCGGGGATCGGGTCGCACTCGCCCTTCTTCCAGTCGCGGACCACCCCGTGGGGGTTGGCCATCGCGTCGGGGGTGTCGTGGGTGAGCGCGACGGCCACGACGTCCTTGCGCACCCCGAGGTGGGTGGCGGCCAACTCGCTGAACTTCTCCGCGATGCTCTGCCAGGCATCCCAGTCGGTGCGCGTCTGCCACGGCGGCGCGATCGCCGGGTTGAACGAGTGCACGAACGGGTGCATGTCGGTGGTGTTGAGGTCGTGCTTCTCATACCAGGTCGCCGCCGGCAGGACGACGTCGCTGAAGACCGTGGTGCTGGTCTGGCGGAAGTCGATGGTCATCAGCAGGTCGAGCTTGCCCTCGGGGGCCTGCTCTCTCCACCGCACGTCGGCCGGGCGATGCTCCTTGGGGGTCTCGGTGGCCCGCACCGATGAGTCGGTGCCGAGCAGGTGCTTGAGGAAGTACTCGTTGCCCTTGCCGGAGGAGCCGAGCAGGTTGGCGCGCCAGATGGAGAGGATCCGCGGGTAGTTGCCCGGAGCGTCGGGGTCCTCCCCGGCGAAGTCGAGGTCTCCGGACTGGAGTTGCTCGACGACGTACTCCCCCACCGGCTTGCCGGCGGCCGCGGCGTCGTCGCTGAGGTCGAGCGGGTTGCGGTCGAAGGTGGGATAGGACGGCATCCACCCCATTCGGGCGCTCTGCGCGATGACGTCGGCGGTCGACTTGCCTGCGAGTTGTCCCTTGCCGGTCGTGGCGGAGAGCGTGTCGGCGCCGAACTGGTCGTAGCGGAACTGGTCGGTGTGCAGGTACCAGAACGCGGTCTGGATCATGTTGCGCGGCGGTCGAGTCCAGTCCAGGGCGTTGGCGATCTGGGTGTAGCCGGTGATCGGGCGGACCTTCTCCTGCCCGACGTAGTGCGCCCAGCCGCCGCCGTTCACCCCTTGGCACCCGGTCATGTTGGTCAGCGTCAGGAACGCGCGATAGATCGTGTCGGAGTGGAACCAGTGGTTGGTGCCGGCCCCCATCACGATCATCGAGCGGCCGTGGGACTCCTCGGCGTTGGCGGCGAACTCGCGGCCGATCCGGGCCGCGGTCGCGGCCGGCACACCGGTGATGGCCTCCTGCCACGCCGGGGTGTAGGGCGAGTCCGCGTCGTCATAGCCGGCCGCCCACTCACCGGGAAGGCCGTCGCGCCCGACGCCGTACTGCGCCATCAGGAGGTCGAAGACGGTGGTGACCAGGTGACCGCCGACGCGACGCACGGGCACGCCTCGCGGGAGGTCGGCCGCCGCACCGTCGGGAGTGTCGAAGCGCGGCATCGTGACCACGACCGATTCGGTTGCGGTCTCGAGCAGGGACAGCACCGGGTCCACCTCGCCGAGGTCGAGGTTCCACTTGCCCATGCCCGCCTCGCCGTAGCGGTGACCCAACGAGCCGTTCGGGATGACGGGCTCGCCGGTGTGTGAGTCGATCAGCACCGTCTTGAACTCGGCGTTCTCCTCTCCCGCGTGGTCGGCGAGATCGGAGGCGGTGAGGAACTTGCCGGCTGTGTAGCCGCCCCCGGCGGTCTCCTCGAGACGGACCAGGTGCGGCAGGTCGGTGTAGGTCTTGACGTACTCGGTGAAGTAGGGGGTCTGCCGGTCGACGAAGAACTCCTTGAGCACCACGTGGCCCATCGCCATCGCCAGGGCGGCGTCGGTTCCCGGCTTGGCCGGCAGCCACTCGTCGGCGAACTTCACGTTGTCGGCGTAGTCGGGCGCCACCGCGATGACCTTCTGGCCGCGGTAGCGCGCCTCGGTCATCCAGTGCGCGTCGGGGGTTCGGGTGACCGGCAGGTTCGACCCCCACATGATCAGGTAGCCGGCGTTCCACCAGTCACCTGACTCGGGGACGTCGGTCTGGTCGCCGAAGACCTGGGGCGAGGCGACCGGGAGGTCGGCGTACCAGTCATAGAAGCTCAGCATCGAGCCGCCGATCAGGTTCACGAACCGTGCGCCCGAGGCGTGCGAGACCATCGACATGGCCGGGATCGGAGAGAAGCCGGCGACCCGGTCGGGGCCGTACTTCTTGATCGTGTGCACGTGCGCCGCCGCGATGATCTCGGTGGCTTCCTCCCAGGTGGCGCGGACGAGTCCGCCCTTGCCGCGGGCGGACTTGTAGGCCTTGGCGCGCTGGGGGTTCTCCACGATGTGTGCCCACGCCTTGACCGCGTCGCCGCCGTGTTGCGACTTGGCCTCCCGGAACATCTGCAGGAGGACGCCGCGCACATAGGGGTAGCGGACCCGGGTCGGGCTGTAGGTGTACCAGGAGAAGGCCGCGCCGCGGGGGCAGCCGCGGGGCTCGTACTCCGGGGAGTCCGGCCCGGCCGAGGGGTAGTCGGTCTGCTGGGACTCCCAGGTGATGATCCCGTCCTTGACATAGACCTTCCACGAGCAGGACCCGGTGCAGTTCACGCCATGGGTCGAGCGCACCACCTTGTCGTGGCTCCACCTATCGCGATAGAACGCGTCGCCTTGACGTCCACCCTTCTTGAACACCGCGCGGTCGTCGTCGGAGACCTCCACCTTGGTGAAGAACCGGCGCCCCGAGATGAGCGCCTGCTGCACGGGGGATTCAAGGGTCATGAGGGCTCCTGGATCGATGCACTGCGGTTGCGGAACGGATGGGTGGTGGCGACGTGGGCGTGGCACAACTCCGGGCCGACGAACGGCTCGAGCGAGATCGTGGCGTCGCGCTCGCCCAACTGGTGGAGAACGCCGGCGAGCAGTCCGCGGTGGATGCCGCACACCACGTCGGGGTTGGCGCGCGCGAGCTCGAGGAAGGGGCACTTGACCAGGTCGATGCGACAGGAGCGCCCCGCATCCGAGGTGCTCAGGTTGGGGGTGTAGCCCCAGTCCTGGAGCACGTCGATGAGTTGGCCGACCTTGGTGAGCCACTCCCCGGCGCTCTGTGCCGGACCGGTGTCTTCGAGTTCGAGGTTCTGCGCGACCCACTGCTCACCGGCCTGGGCCGGAGTCCTGTCGGCCCCGAAGGATTCGGCCAACAGGCCGGCCAGCAGTTGGAGGTTGAGTTCGGCTCGCCCCGGGGGCTGCGGTGCCGCGACGGCGGCATAGACCTTGCGGGGACGCCCCACTCCGAAGATGGTGGTGAACTCAGAGGCGACCAGACCCGCCTTGTCGAGTTGGTCGAGGTGGAACCGCACCGTGGTGACATGAAGGCCCAGGCGCTCGGCCAACTGGGCTGCGGTGAGCCCGATCGTCGCCTCGGCGCTGGATTCGTGACGCTGCTGGTTCTCCTCGAGCGCGCTCATGATCGCGCGCCGCACCGGCGAGGCGAGCAGCGCGGCACCGAGATTCTCCTGCTGCGGCTCGGCGGAACTCACGTTCTTCACTCTGGCACACCTCCGTGACGGGCACTACGCCTAATTACCTAGTTAAACAGGACTTTAGTCCTTGTAATCCAGTTCACGCCAGGCGAGTCTGGACGACGGTGGCACCAGAACAGTAATGTCGATCCAGGTTTAGAGGATCGTCATCCGTTTAAAGGGAGGGCCAGTGACGGCCGCGAGTTTGGAGTCAGCACCGCAGATCCGTTCGGGAGCCACCCGGGTCCTCACCGTGTCCACGATCGGCTTCACGCTGATGTTTGCGGTGTGGCTGATGTTCGGCATCCTCGGCAAGCCGATCAGCGAGGAGTTCGACCTCTCCGAGGTCCAGCTCTCCTGGATCATCGCGGCGGCCGTGCTCAACGGATCGTTGTGGCGGCTCCCGGCCGGGATGATCACCGACCGGGTCGGTGGGCGGAAGGTGATGACCTTCATGCTGCTGGCCGCCGCGATCCCCACCTATCTGGTCTCCAAGGCCGACTCGTACGCGATGATCCTGGTCCTGGCGTTCTTCATCGGGTTCGCCGGCAACTCCTTCACCGCCGGGATCGCCTGGAACTCCGCGTGGCAGCCCCGGGAGCACCAGGGCTTCGCCCTGGGCCTGTTCGGCGCCGGCAACGTGGGGGCCTCGGTCACCAAGTTCGTCGGCCCGCCCCTGATCGCGGGCACCACGGTCGGGGTGACCTACCTCGGGATCTTCCCCGGCGGGTGGCGCTTCATCCCGGTGCTCTATGCGGTGCTGCTGGTGATGATGGCGGCGGCGACGTGGTTCCTGACCCCCCATCAGGACCGGGCACCTGGGCGTTCCAAGCCCCTCGCGGCGCAGTTGGCGCCCCTGCGTGAGATCCGGGTGTGGCGCTTCAGCCTCTACTACGTTTCCTTCTTCGGCGCCTACGTCGCCCTCGCCGCCTGGTTGCCGACCTACTACATCGACAACTTCCAGGTGAGCCTCCAGACCGCGGCCTGGCTGACGGCGACCTACATCTTCCCGGCCTCGCTGCTGCGTCCCGTGGGCGGAATCCTCTCCGATCGTTTCGGCGCTCGTCGGGCGATGTACTGGTCGTTCGGCACCATGCTGGTGGCCAGCGGGATCCTGATGATGCCCAACGGGCACATCGTGATCAGCCAGGCCGACGGCAGCGAGTCCGAGCACCTCGCCTACGCCATCGGGCTGGTCCCCTTCGTGGTGATCGTCTTCCTGCTGGGGTGCGCGATGGGGGTCGGCAAGGCCGCGGTCTTCAAGCACATCCCCGAGTACTTCCCCGACAACGTCGGATCGGTCGGTGGCCTGGTCGGCATGCTGGGCGGCATGGGCGGCTTCTTCCTCCCCCCGCTGTTCGCCTACACCAAGCTCTGGTCGGGCTTCCCCTCCAGCACGTTCTTTGTCATCTTCGTTCTGACCGCCGTCTGCGCGCTGTGGATGCACTGGACCGTGGTGCACATGCTGCACGGACAGTCCCCCGAGCTCGCTCGCCACATCGAATCACCCCCAGAGGCCCCTGAGGAGGCGCTCGTATGAACAGCACCGCAGCCAAGAGGTCCGGAGAGTGGCTCGAGTCCTGGGACCCGGAGAACGAGTCCACCTGGGACTCCGGCCTGGCCTGGCGGACGCTCTGGATCACGACGTTCTGTCTGACTCTCGCCTTCGTCGCCTGGTTCCTGCCGAGCGCGATCATCCCCAAGCTCAACGCGTTGGGCTACTCCTTCTCCAAGGGCGAGCTCTACTGGATGGCCGCGATGCCCGGGCTCTCGGCCGGGCTGTTCCGGCTGGCCTGGATGACGATGCCGCCGATCCTCGGCACCAGGAAGATGGTGACGCTGACCTCGCTGCTGCTGATCGCCTCGACCCTCGGCTGGGGCGTGCGCGTGCAGAACCCCACAGCTCCCTACTGGGAACTGATGACCCTGGCCTTCCTCGCCGGCATCGGCGGCGGCGCGTTCTCCGGGTTCATGCCGAGCACGTCCTACTTCTTCCCCAAGAGCAAGCAGGGCACCGCTCTGGGGCTCCAGGCGGGGCTCGGGAACTTCGGTGTCTCGCTGGTGCAGTTGCTGACGCCCTACCTCATCGCCGGTTCCTTCCTGGCGTTCTGGGGTGGCAGTCAGCAGTTGGCCGTCCCAGGCAAACCTCCCGAGGAAGTCTGGTACCAGAACGCCGCGTTCGTCTGGATCCCGCTCATGGTGGTCGGCGCCGCGCTGGCATGGACGATGCTCAAATCGGTGCCGGTCAAGGCCAACTTCCGTCAGCAGTTCGACATCTTCAACAACACCGACACCTGGCTGATGACGTTGCTCTACATCATGACCTTCGGGACGTTCTCGGGTCTGGCCGCCCAGTTCGGTCTGTTGATGTCCAACCTCTACGGCGGCGGGAACGAAAAGATCGTCAACGGGTTCGGCGAGGCAGCGACCGTCCTCATCGACGGCTATTCGGTGCCGGATCCGGTGAAGTTCGTCTTCTTGGGGCCGCTGATCGGCGCCGGCGCGCGGGTGGCGTTCGCTCCGCTGACCGACCGCATGGGCGGTGCGATCTGGACGTTGATCTCCGGGCTGGGCCTGGTCGTCTCGATCAGTTGGACCATCCCCGCGCTGACGCCTGACCTCAGTTCGGGCGAGGCCCTGCAATCGGACTTCAACCGCTTCCTGTTCGGCATGCTCGCGATCTTCTTGTTCGCCGGCATCGGCAACGCCTCGACCTTCAAGCAGATGCCGATGATCTTCGAGCGACGGCAGGCCGGCGGGGTGATCGGCTGGACTGCCGCGATCGCCGCGTTCGGGCCGTTCTTCTTCGGAGTCGGCATCAACACGGTCGGCGCCACGGCGTTCTTCGCCATCGGGGTCGCCTGGGCGCTCATGTGTGTGGCGATCACCTGGATGCGCTATGCGCGCAAGGGAGCGCCCAAGCCGAGCTGATGAGTGGAGACGAGGTTCTCGACCCGGTTGTCGACCCGGTTCTCGACTGGCTGCTGGCCGGTGACGTGGCGGTGCAGTACCAAGCCACGCGGGATCTGCTCGGCTCCGAGACCGAACCCCTGCGCGCGCGGATAGCGACCGAGGGCGACGGTGCCGCGATCCTGGCCGCGCGGGGTGCCGACGGCCACTGGGGCCGCGGCTTCTATCAGCCGAAGTGGACCTCGACCCACTACACGCTGCTCGAGTTGCGCAACCTCGGTCTTCCCCCCGACGAACCGAACGCTCGCGATGCCGTCGCGATGGTCCTCGCGGACCAGAAGTGCCTCGACGGCGGCCTCGACCCCGACCGGCGGACGCCCCGCAGCGACGTGTGCATCAACGGCATGGCCGTGAACTACTGCGCCTACTTCGGTGCCGAGACCGAGCAGTTGGCGAGCGTGATCGACCTGGTCCTGGCCCAGCGCCTGCCGGACGGCGGCTTCAACTGCCGGTCCAACCGTCGCGCGGGCGCGACGCACTCGTCGGTGCACACCACACTCTCGGTGCTGGAGGGGATCACCACCTACCGGCAGACGGGGCACCGCTACCGCCTCGATGACCTGCTGGACGCCGCCGAGAGCAGCCGGGAGTTCCTGCTGCGCCACCGCCTCTACCGCAGCGAGGGCACCGGTGAGGTGATCCGACCCGAGTTCACCCGCCTGCATCACCCGACCCGCTGGTACTACGACGTCCTGCGCTGCCTCGATGCGTTTCGCGAGGCGTCCTTCCCCCACGATCCTCGAATGGACGACGCCCTCGCGGTGATCGCGAAGCGCCGAAGGAGCGATGGTCGCTGGGCCGCCGCCAGCGGATACCGAGGCCAGGCCCACGTGACCTACCCGCGCGCTGGGACGCCCAACCGGTGGGTGACCCTGGTCGCCCTGCGGGTGCTGGCCTGCTACGGCGAATAGCGTGAAGAACCGGACCGGATACACCGCTCTCCCCGCCGCGCCTGCGCGCGCCGTGATCCTGGTGCTGCACCCGTGGTGGGGGCTGACCCCAGTCATCACCGGCGTCTGTGACGACCTGGCCGACCTCGGCTACATCGCGGTTGCCCCCGACCTCTACTACGGCGAGATCGCCGAGACGCCAGACCAGGCCACGGAGTTGCGAAGTCGCAGGCGGCCAACACCGATGTGGCGGCACATCCTGGCCGAAGTCGAGCAGGCCCGGTCGAAGTTCGCTGTGGAGCCGCTGGGCCAGATCGGCTTCTCCATGGGTGGCCACTGGGCGTTGTGGCTCGCCAAGCAATCGCGCCCTGAGATCCCCCCGATCTCCGCGACGACGATCTTCTACGCCACCCGGGCGGGGGACTTCTCCGCCTCTCGCTCGGCCTTCCAGTTCCATCTCGCCGAGGCCGACCCGTTCGTCAATCCCCGGGCCGCAGCCAGACAAGAACGCCAACTGCGCAGGGCCGGCTTAGAAGTCGAGGTCCACCGCTACGCGGACACCGGACACTGGTTCTTCGAATGGGATCGCCCCGACGCCTTCGACCCCTCTGCGGCGACCCTGGCCTGGGAACGCACCACGAAGTTCCTCGAGCGACACCTCCCGTCCGCGACCAAGCCGGGCGGTAGGTAGGCCCACGGGATCACCGCGATCCGGTCAGGGTCTCAACTGAGCACCACCGGAACCGTCGCCCAGCCTCCCACTGGCGGGGTTTCGCGGATTCCGGGCCGATCGGGGTCCAGCGCGATCAGGTCGGTCCTGCCCAACAGTTCCTCGGTGATCACCCTCAGTTCCATCAGGGTCAGGGCACGTCCGGGGCATCGGTGGGCACCGATGCCGAAGACCAGATTGGCCGCGGCGTTCTCTTCGGGTGCGTAGCGGTCGGGATCCCCGAACACAGCCGCGTCGCGGTTGGCCGCGGTCCAGTCGAGGAGCACCTGATCTCCGGTTTCGATGGCCTCGTTCCCGAGCCTGGCGGGGCAGGTGGCGACGCGGCGATTGGAGACGAAGGGGTCATCGATGCGCAGGATCTCCTCGATCGCGGCTTCCAGCGCCTCGTGCTCGCCGACACCGGCCCGCGTGCGCAACTCCTGCTGGAGGTCGGGGTGGGTCGCGAGGAAGTGCACGATCACTCCCACCGAGGTGGCGAGGGAGCCGAGGTCGCCAGCGGTCCAGTTGCGCAGGATCGAGACGATCTCCGCATCGGTGAGCGGTCGACCTTCGACGGTGTCGTTCATGAGTTCGCCGGTGACGTCGGTGGGCGGTCGACCGCGGCGGGGCTCGAGCAACTCCAAGATCAGCTGATCGAATCGCTGCGCTACTTCAGCGGTCTGCGCGCGGTCTCCTGACCTCGTGGCCACCTGGTTGTCGCGGATCCATGCCACAAGGACAGCTTCAAGAGCCGATGGCCACCCGAGCCAGGACGACTGCGAACGCACGGCGAAGGGGATCCCCACGCTCGCGAGGATCTCCACGCTGGTCCCGCGCGGCAGCGTGTCGACGATGGCTGCGGCCAGCGTCCGGCAGGGGCCGACCTGCCGACTCACCCGCTCGTCGGTCAGGTAGCGATCCACCACCGCGCGATAGGCCGCGTGCTCGGCGCCGTCGAGTCCGTTGGGGATCACGCGCCGCGCGCTGACCCCGCTCGAGAACGTGCCCGGGTCGGTCGCGACGCCGACCACCTCGGCATGACCCCGGGCTACCCAGCGTCTAGACACGGCTGCCCACGGGGGCGGCCCGCACCATGCTGAGTCGCCACGCTTCGGGCCCTCGTTCGAGGTACTCGATGGTGAAGGCACCTGGGGATCGTCCCTCGATCTGGGCCAGAAGCGGGAGCGGATCGTGGGGGGCGACCAGCACGAGTCCGTGGCCCGGCGCGACCCCGTCGAGGGCACCGAAGATGGTCGCGTGCCGAATCGCGTGGGGGATGGTGCGAGCGTCGAGTTCGGGGAGTCCTGCCTCCTCGGCTTCGTGGCAGGTGCAGTTGTGAGCGGCGGCCGCCTCGTCCTCGCCACCGCCGATCAGTTCATGCATGCCCGACAGGAGCGCGGCCAGCGATACGTCCGGTGCGGCGCTGAGCAGCGGCAGGATCTGGTCGTTCTCCTTGGCCAGGTGGATGTCGAAGACGGCGCGCAGGGCCCCTGCGGCGACGGCCGCGGTGACGGCGTCGGCGGTGCCCTCCACGGCGTCGATCAGCCCGGCGATCACCTGGTGCTCGGCGAGCATGGCCTCCACGAGGAGGCGGCCCTCGGTCCGCTGTGCCGCGGCCCGGTACAAGGTGCCCTCCTCGGCCAGCGCGTGGGGCATCAGTTCGGTGCGGCACCAGTCGACCAGATCGCGACGGACGTCCTCGTCGAGTCCTTGGCCGGCACGCGCCAGTGCGGCGAGGACCTCGACCTTGAAGGCGAGGGCGCCCGCGAGTTCGGCGTGATGCTGCTCGACCGCTTGGGCTGCGTGAGCGTCGGCCTCGGCCGAGGCGATGACGACGTCGTCCATGTCCGTGACTCCTGTGGGATCTGGGCCCCCGATGGCGGCCGGTGAACAATATTTACTACAGTATTCTCCGTGGAAAATAATCGGGGGACCGCCCCAGGTTTCGGGCCGGGCCTGGGTCGGCGTTCGGGTCAGCGCTTGGGGCCAGGAGTGGGCCCGCGCGCCGGCGCCCCGACGCGACCCATGTCCGCGGCGCGCGCCGCGGTCCGGGACCGGCTGCGCGACCAACCCGAACCGGTGACCTTGGCGACTCTGGTGACCATGACCGGCCTGCACGAGAACACCCTGCGCGAGCACCTCGCCGCCTTGGTTCGCGACGGTTTGGTCCGGCGTGAACGCGTCGAGCCGACCGGCCGTGGCCGACCTGCGTGGCGCTATGAACTGACCGATCAGGAGTCCGGATCGGAGTACGCGGGGCTGGCGGCGGCGCTCGCCTCGGCGATCGCCCGCACCAGCGATGACCCCGCCCGAGCCGCGGCACTCGCCGGCGAGGAGTGGGGCCGCGACCTGGCCCGGGACAAAGGAGCGGTCCCCCTCTCCCCTGCGGCCGCCCGCACGCAGGTGCTCCGACTCCTCGACGACCTGGGCTTCGCGCCTGAGACCGAGACCCTGCGACCCGCCGATGTCCGGCTGACCCACTGCCCGCTGCTCGAGGCCGCCCACCGGCAGCCCGAGGTGGTGTGCGCGGTGCACCTCGGCATCGTGCGGGGTGCCTTGACCGAGTACGGCGCGGACACGGACGGGACCGACCTGGTGCCGTTCGCCGAACCGGGAGCATGCCGACTGGTCATGCCTGCGATCGACGCGGACCCTCGGTAAGCGTCTCGACGTACTCGGCCATGGCTGGGTCCGTGGAGTCGATCCGCTCCATCTCCTCGCCACCGTCGCAGGTCAGCAACGCCACGGTGAGTCTCGCCGGGGTGCGGGCGATCACCCGCCACTCCCCTCCCGCGTCGACCCACCGCAGCAGGCGGGCCAGGTCCGCGCCGTGGGCCGCCGACGCGCTCACTGGGTCACGACAGTGAGCAGGACCACCGCCTCTTGGATCGCAGCCAGCGAGTGCCGCTCCGGCGGGATCACCATGAAGTCGCCGGCACCGAGTTCGACGGTGACCGACGGGGTGGTCAGACGCACCAGGCCCCGCAGGACCTGCAGCGTCGCCTCTCCCGGACTGTTGTGCTCGGAGAGTTCCTGACCGGCCACGATGGCGATCGCGGTGTCTCGGAGGTGATGGCCGGGGCCACCCGAGACCGTGTGCGCGGCCCGGCCACTGCTCGCGGTTCGAGCCTGGCCGAGCAACTCCTCGGCCAACGCGTTCAAAGAGATGGACTCTGCTTGTCGTTCGGCACTCGTCATTGGCACGCCTTTGTGATCGGGGATTCCAGAAGCACGCCGGCCAGCACAACTCGCACCCAACGTGCCCACCCACCAACCTAGATGGCCAGGCACAGGTCGCGACCTCATCAGCGGCACCCAGACCCGGTGTTTGCAGAATGAGCAACTTTGCCCATTGGGCAAGAAGTGTCACACTGGGTCCATGACCACAACGAGTCTGCGAGAAACCAAACGACGCGCGACCGCCCGCGCCCTCTCCCAGGCCGCCTTCGACCTCGCCCAGGAACGCGGCGTCGACGGCTTCACCATCGACGAGGTGGCCGACCGGGCCGGCTACTCGCGGCGGACCTTCGCCAA
>JBFIDC010000074.1:0-12095 GCA_041581495.1 Nocardioides sp.
GGCGCTCCGGGACGCCGGCGGAGTCCGCTCCGGACAGCACGTCCTCATCGTGGGCGGCTCCGGCGGTGTCGGCACCTTCGCCGTCCAGATCGCCAAGGCGCTGGGTGTCGAGGTCACCGCCCTGCAGGGACCGGGCGGCGGCGACCTGGCCCGCGAACTGGGCGCCGACCACGTCCTGGACCACACGCGCGACGACGTCGCGGCTGGTCCCGCGCGGTTCGACGTGGTGGTCGACCTGGTCGGCGCACGCCCGATCGCCGAGTACCGGCGGGCCCTGCGAACCAACGGCACGCTGGTGCTGGTCGCCGGCAGCGGCGGTCGCTGGTTCAAGGGAACAGGACGCTTCCTCCGGGCGGCAGTGCTCAACCCGCTGGTCCGGCAACGGCTCCGCGTGCTGGTGCATCGCGACGAGACCGAGGACCTCCGCACCCTTGCCCAGTTCGTGCAGGACGGCCTGTTGCGACCCGTTGTCTCCGCGGTCTACCCGCTGGAGCAGGTGGCGTCCGCCGTCACTCACTTCCAGGGGGGACACGGTCGCGGGAAGGTCGCGGTCGCGGTCACCGAGGCCACCTGGCGGGAGGTCCAGCGTCGTGCGTGAATCCACCACACCGACCGCAGTCGGCCCGACGCGGCTGCGACGCTGGACGACCCGCGCCGGGCTGACCGCGCTGGGGGCCGTGGTGTTCCTCGGCTGGGCGGTGGCGATGGGCCTCGGCATGGTCCGCGTCGCAGTCGAGCAGTCCACCCTCGACCCGGCCTCGGTTCCGTACGCCCAGCCAGGACCGCACCCGGTCGGGCTCCGCAACCTCACCGTTCCCGGCGAGCACCCCCTGCCCGCCACCGTCTGGTACCCAGCAAGCACCAGCGCAACCACCAGCGCAGCCGAGCGCGTCACCTACCGGTACGCCGTCGGCATCCTCTCCGGGACGAACCCGGTCACGCTGGCGACCTACCCGGGGGAGGCTCGTCGCGGCGCACCGGCCGACGTGAGCGCAGGCCCGTACCCACTTGTCGTGCTCTCACCCGGCTTCGCGCTCGGCCCCGGCGCCTACGGGTGGCTCGCCGAGCACCTGGCGTCCCGCGGCTTCGTGGTGGTCGCACCTGATCACCAGGAGGCCCTAGATCCCTCGAAGCTGTGGCAGTCCACGGTCGACCGACCCCGCGACCTGCGGGCCGTCATCGACCACATGACGACCGAAGGAGACGCCGCCTCGGCGTTGGTCGACGCGGACCGTATCGCCGTGGCGGGGCACTCCTACGGCGGCTACGCGGCCCAGGTCATGGGTGGGGCACGTCTGGATACGGAGTCTCTGCAGACCGCCTGTGCCGACGCAAGGCGTGCCGACGACGCCGGAGTGTTCCTCTGCGACGCGCTCGAGCCGCACCTGGCCGCCATGGCTGCACGAGCCGGTCTGGGGAGGGTGCCCGAGGGGTTGTGGCCGGACTGGTCGGATGACCGGGTCGATGCGGTGGTCTCCATGGCCGGTGACGCCGTGATGTTCGGACCTGGAGGTCTGCGCTCCCTGAACGTGCCGGTCGCCGCCCTGGGAGGCACCGCAGACCGCGACACCCCCTACGCCACCGGTGCAGTCCTGACCTACGGCCAGGGGTCCTCGCCACGAGCTGTCCAGGTGGGTCTGGTCGGTGCCGAGCACTTCGTGTTCACCGGTCGGTGCGCCTCGGTACGTCGCGTGATGGCGGTTGTGCCGTTCGGGTTCTGCGACGACCCCACCTGGAACCGGGCCTCGGCCCGTGACGTGGCCGCCCACCACGTCACCGCCTTCCTGGTGGCCGAACTGACCGGGGACACCGCTGCGGCGGCGTCGTTGGCTGCCCACCCGGACGGCGCAGGACGCGTCAGCTACCTGGTCCGCGGCTACGACGACTGACTCTCCGGGGCTCGACGTGTGAATCGCCGGGCTCGTAACGTCATCAACATCGAGGGTTGGGGGCCTCGAATCCGATGACGTTGCGTTGGTCCCAGTTGGCGGAGACGCTGCGCCGCTCAGTCCCGCAGCGGAGACCCGACGACCTCGAAGCGGAAGCCGCCGAAGGCGCCGGACAGGAGCGGGCGCGCCGCGGTGATGGAGGCTTGGATCTCGGGCACAGCCAGTGCGGACTGGTGCGCCTGCTGGTTCTCCCACAGCTCCATCACGAAGACGGTGTCGGGCTCGTCGTCGTTGACGCCGACCTCGTAGGCCAGGCAGCCAAGCTGTTGGAGGGGGGTGTTTCTCGCAGTCAGGAGCGCCACCAGTTCATCGCGCTTGCCCGCGACCGCACCCAGCGTGCCAACGTTCGCAAAGGTCATGTTTCGAACCCTAGGTCGCCCCTCCGACAGATACCGGGCTCAGCCTGAGGCGGGCAATCCCAGCATCGCCTCGAGCATCCGCCGCAGCACGCCGAGTTGGGTGCGCATGTGTTCGGGCCGGCCGGTCGAGCGGCACAGCAGGAACGCGCCCTCGAAGGTGACGAACACATGATCGGCGAGCGCGGAGGTGTCTCCGAGGTCGAGGCCACGGCTCTCGGCTGCGGCATCGAGGAGCGCGGCGATCTCCGTGCGCCAGGCCTCGATCGCCTGGGTGATCAGGTCCGCGGTGCCGTTGGAGACCAGTTGTTGCTCGGTGAGGACCGCGATGTAGAGACAGTTGCTCTGCTCTGACATCACCTCCTCTGCGGAGTCCTCGAAGCAGCGGATGAATGCGCTGACCCGCTCGGCCGGGTCCTCGACGCCAGCGGTCTCCTCGAGCGCCCAGCGCAGTTGGCCGACGTCGGCGGCGACGTATCGCTCGGTGAGCGCGCGCCCGAGCGCGAGCTTGGAGTCGAAGTGGTGGAAGAACGCGCCCTTGGAGGTGCCGACCTGCGTGAGGATCTGGTCGAGCGAGGTGGCCGCAAAGCCGTTCTCGATCACGAGGTGTTGGGCGGCATCGAGGATGCGCTCGCGGTTCACGGACCCGTCTTTCGGCATGAATGCTGTTGTACCAGACTGCTTAGTCTGCTACAAACAGACCGAACAGTCTGGTACGAGAGAGGGATCACCATGAGCGTCAGCCACTTCTGGCAGTCCGGTCGCTATGTCAGCGACGGCGGACTGGAGACCGACCTGATCTTCAATCGCGGCGTCGACCTGCCGGAGTTCGCCTCGTTCCCGTTGGTCGAGACCGATGCGGGCCGCGATCACCTGCGCGACTACTACGACCAGTACGCCGCCATCGCCCGCAGGGCCGGGGTGGGTCTGACACTGGAGTCGCCGACCTGGCGGGCCAGTCCTGAGTGGGGCGCCAAGGTCGGATACGACGCGGCAGCCCTCGGACGTGTCAACCGTGCGGCGATCGCCTTCTTGCAGGATCTGCGCGACTCCTACGCGGACGTGGAGGATGTCCGCATCATCGGCGCCGTGGGGCCGCGCGGCGACGGGTACGTGGCCGAAGAGGCGACGACTGCGCACGAGGCGGCGGAGTTCCACCTGCCGCAGGTCGCGGCGTTCGCCGATGCCGGCGTCGACGTGGTGGGGGCCTACACGATGACGACCGCCGTCGAGGGCCTCGGAATCGCACGCGCTGCTCGCAGCGTGGGTCTGCCGGTTCTGATCGGGTTCACCGTCGAGACCGACGGTCGGCTGCCTGACGGCACCACCCTCGCCGAGGCCATCGCCCATCTGGAGGCCGAGGAGCCGCCCGACGGGTTCATCCTCAACTGTGCCCACCCCACCCACATCGCACCCGGTTTGGCGGAGGGAGGCTGGCTCGACCGCATCGTGCAGGTGAACCCGAACGCCTCCACGCTCAGTCACGCCGAACTCGACGAGGCCGAGGAACTCGACCTGGGCGACCTGGCCCTGCTCACCGCGTCCTACGACGCGCTGCGTTCCAAGCTGCCCAGCCTGGCGATCGTGGGGGGCTGTTGCGGCACCGATGCCAGCCACGTCGCAGCCATGTCCGGGCTGTGACGTCCGCTCGACGCTAGGGGTAGGACGGCGGAGCGGTGCCCGCCTGGGTGCCCCACGCCGGTCCGGGAGCATCCGTGGTGGCGATCGAGACCGTGCGCATCGAGCGGCGAGAGGTCAGTGAGAGCCACGTCTTCTCGTGCGCGAGGCCATCGGTTCTGACCCCGGAGACGTGGACGCCGGTGCCGGACCTCACGATCCGGGTGATGCCGCCCGAGGATGGGCGCACGGTGATCCGCCTGAAGCTGGGCACGCCGATGGCGAGGTTGGCGGTCCCGGGGGTCACCGGATAGAGCCCCAGTGAGGTCCAGACGTACCACGCGGACAAGGCGCCGAGGTCGTCGTTTCCTGGCAGGCCTTGGGGGCCCAAGGCCCAGAGTTCGGCGCGGGCCCGGGCGACGACGTCCTGCCCCTTGGCGGGCTGCCCGATCCAGTAGTAGGCCCACGGAGTCGAGAACGAGGGCTGGTTGCCGAGCCACGCATGTGGAGCGCCGAAGGCGTTGAGGTGCTCGAAGAAGTCGTCGAGACGGGCCGTGATCTCTCCGGTGCTGCCCAGGGCCCCGAGCAGACCCCTGACGTCGTGCGGGACCCCGCCCCAGGTGTACTGGATGGGGTTCCCTTCCTCGAACCCCACACAGCACACCGTGGTGTCCGTGCCGGGGGGCGGGAAGTCGCCTGCCGAATCCCGGGCCACGAGTTGGCGTCGGCTCGGGTCAAGGAGCGCTCGCCATGAGCCGCTGCGCGCGCGATAGCGCGCAGCGTCCGCCTGACGCCCAGCAGCGTGGGCGAGCCGCGAGACAGCGAAGTCGTCGACGGCGTACTCCAGCGTCGTCGACGCACCGTGCGACAGCGACATGCCGCGCTCGACCACCGGATTGCGCACGTAGCCACGGCTCAGGTAGTCGGCGAGCCCGGGCCGCGGCTCGAAGCCGTTCTCGGAGCGGACCACATCGCCTTGTCGGACGAGACGAGCAACGACCTGCTTCAGATTGAAGTCGCGAGCCCCGAACGCGTACGTCGTCGCGATGGCGGGGGCAGCCGAGTCGCCGTTCATGATGTGCGTCTCGCTCGCCACCAATGGCCACCGGGGCAACCGTCCACCCTGCCGGGCGTCACGCAACAGGGACCGCACCACTTGGGCGGCGATGTCTGGGCGGACCCAGGCCAGCAGCGGCGCCTGGGTGCGGTAGTAGTCCCACCCGGAGATCGAACTCAACTGGCGCTCACGGCCATGCAATCGGTGCACCTTGCCGTCGAAGCCCGGGTAGCGACCATCCGCGTCGCTGATCGTGGAGGGGTGCAGGAACACGTGGTAGAGCGCCGTGTCGAACAGGCGCCGCTCGGTGTCGGTGCCTCCTCGCGTGCGGATCTGGTCGAAGGTCTCGGCCCACTCGCCGCCGGCTCGTGATGCCAGGCGGTTCACGGACCAACCGGGCCGGTCGTCCTTGAGGTTGGTCCGGGCGCCACGGATGTTCACAAAGGACACCCCGACCTGGATCTTCGTCCGCCGGCCACGGCCGGGCTTCACCCAGGCGCCGCCGTGGGAGCCGCGCCAGGTGCCGTGCTTGACGAACGGCTTGTCGAAGCGGAGCAACACATGGACCCGGTAGCGGTTGGCAGCGCCGCAGAAACCCCCGCTGGTCGCACGCACCGCGATCTCCCGCCGGTTGAGGAACTTGACGGAGGATGCGCTATTGCCAGCCAGGCTCCCATCCGCCTTGATCAGAACCCGGGGTCGCCCGCCGCCGGCGAAGGCGAAGCGCACGAGTCCGCTGCGGGTCCCGGCGGCCATCGATGCCGAGACGCCGTTCTTGAGTCGGACGGCGTACCTGCCCGGTGCCGCCTTCTCGGTTGCTCTGTTGAGCGCAACGGTCGCGCCACTCGGGTTCGGGGGCAGCCTGCCGAGGATGGGGAGGATCGGCACGTCGCCGAACGTCGGACAACCGGCCCCCGATAGGTGCGTCGCCGAGAACCCCCGCAGCAACGGGTCGTCAGCTCGGTAGCCCGATGCGCCTGCCGAGGGTGCCCCGGTCGGATCAGCGGTGGTGTCCGGCCCGAGTTGCACCATCCCGAACGGTCTCGTGGCCGCCGGGTTCGTGTTCCCGCTGGACCACGGTGGCGCCCCGGCGGTGCCGACTGACAGGTCGACGTCGGGATCGCGCTCCGCACCCACGGCAGGACCAGGCACCGACAGGGCGAGGATCGCGATCAACGCGGTGCTGCAGGTGCGAGCCACGAGAGACTTCAGGATGGCACCCCCTCCACGCGCGCCGCGAGGCCTTGTCGCCTCGGGTCACCGTAGCGGTTGAAACACCTGCGGCTAGTGGTTGAGCAACGTGGACAGTTCGTCCATGAAGTCGGCGCGTAGCACCTCCACGTCGGGGATCAGGCCCTTGTCGACACAGAACCCGACGGTGATCTCGTCGGCGTAACTGAAGATCGCCACCCCCAGGCCGAGGTCACCCGAGGTCGGTCCCCACCCGATGGTGCCGAGCAGTCGCGAGCCGGCCAGGGTCACCGGGTGTCGGGGGCCAGGGACGTTGGTCATCACTCCGGTCCCCTTGGAGGTGAAGATCTTGATGGCGAGGTCCTCGACCGCCCCGGGGGCCTTGCCGAGGATCTCGAGGATTCCGAAGGCCACGACGCCCTCGGCCGACTTCTTGATCGCGTCCATCCGCTGCTTCATGTGGGCGAGTCGTTCCTGGTGCGTGGCGGTCCCGACCGGCAGCGCCAGGTAGACCAGCCCGAACTGGTTGCCCAGGTTCGCGGGCAGCGGCTTGTCCAGTGGGCGCAGGTTGAACGGCACGATGGCTCGAACGTCGGCGACGACGCTGCGCCGTCGCACCAGATAGGTGCGCAGCGCCCCGGCGACTGCAGCCAGCAACAGGTCGTTGATGGTCGCACCCGAGGCGTGGGCTGAGTTCTTGACGTCGTCGAAGGAGAACGGGTCGGTCCAGGCCGTCCGCTTCTCGTGACCGAGCGGACCCTTGAGCACGGTGTGGTGGTCCGGAGGGAGGAGAAGCAGTTTGCCGATGGCCGCCGTGTCGGACACCACGGTGTGGCCAAGGTCGACCAGGCTCATCGGGTTGGCCAGCCCGAGCACCTTCTTCGACGTCGCCATCGGGTGGGTGGCCAGGGAGAGGGCCCCGCGCACCGCGTCGCCGGCCAGCGCCACCCAGCCCGCCTCGTCCTCGATCGCCGGGGCGATGTTGGCGGGCTCGACGTCGGGGTCGTCGGTCAGCGAGAGGAGCACACGGACCAGCGAGAACCCGTCGGCGATGGCGTGATGCATCCGGAAGATGGCGGCGCCGCCTCCCTCGTAGCGGTCGATCAGGTAGATGTCCCACAGTGGTTGGTCCCACGACAGCGGCACCGAGACCTGATCGCCGACCACCTTCTCCAGCTCGGCACGCCCGGCGGGCTCGGGCAGGACCAAGTCATGGAGGCGGTCGTTGACGTCGAAGTCTTCGACGTCCTCCCACCACAGGCCGTGGTCGTCGACCGCCCGCTGGCTGAACCGGGGGAACAGGTCGATCATCCGTTCCTCGAGGAGGGCGGCCACCTTCGCTCGATCCAGCGGTTTGTCGTACCACTGGGCCGAGGTGACCACCATCAGGTTCTCGGGGCTGTCCATCCGCAGCCACGCGGCGTCGACAGCCGACATGCGATGCCGACCCATGACCTCACCGTCCTCTCAGGATTGTTGTGGGGGTTCGGCGGCCTCACGGAGTTCGGCGAAACCGCGGTCGATGCCCCCGACGAGGACGTCGACGTCGGGGATGCTGTCCCGGTCGGCAGTCACGCCCACCAGCAACTGCCCGTCGTACGACGTGACGGCGATGCCCACGCGCACTCGGTCGGCGAGAGGGACGTAGGGGTAGGTGCGCTGCATCCGGCGGCCGAGCAGGTAGAGCCGGTCGGCGGGTCCGGGAACGTTGGTGGCCACCGTGCTCAGGTGCTGATGCGGGAGCCGGAAGAACAGGTGCAGCCCAGCGGCGAGCAGCGGCGGCGGCATCGCGTCCCCGAGGTCGGTGATCAACTCGCCCGCTGCCGCCTCCTGGGAGTTCTTGAGCCTGCGCATTCTCACGCTGGCCTCGATCAAGCGGTCGTGGGCGTCGTCGATCTCCACCGGCAGGTTGAGCAGGATCGCCGAGACCCGGTTGTCGAGTCCGTGCTGGTCGCTGTGCCGCACCGAGACGGGGACCAGGGTGCGGACGAGGTGATGGTCCAGGTCCACCTCACGCTCGAGCAGCAGGGCGCGAACACCGTTGCTCAGCCCCGCGAGCACCACGTCGTTGACCGTGACGCCGAAGTGCTCCTTGATGGCGAGCAGGTCGAGCAGCGGGAAGCTGGTCCAACGGTAGAGGCGGTCCCTGCCGAGTGGGCCGATCAAGGGGGAGGCCGAGGTCGGTTTGGCCGCCTTCGCAAAGCCGAACAGCCCACGACCCAGACCGAGCGAACGGCGCGCCAA
Organism: Nocardioides sp.; assembly: GCA_041581495.1. Lineage (GTDB taxonomy): Bacteria > Actinomycetota > Actinomycetes > Propionibacteriales > Nocardioidaceae > Nocardioides. The sequence continues at coordinate 8,415 of JBFIDC010000074.1, forward strand.
CTCCCGAGGATGGGTCACCGACCTGGTCAGGGATCGGGCGATCGCGCGGGCCTCGTGGACACGTTCGCCCACTGATCCACGCAGGGTGTCGACGACCAGTTGGAGTGGACTCGGCGTGGGGGTGGGCACCCAGGGTTCCTCGGCATGATCCGGCCGGGCCTCGGGGGAGTGGTCGAGCAGGGTTGAGAGCAGGTCGGTGCCGGCGATGCCGTCGACCATGCTGTGGTGGACCTTGGTGATCAGTGCCCAACGGCCACCTTCGAGGCTGCTGAGCACCCAGATCTCCCATGGCGTCGTGTCCAGGTCCAGATGCTGCGACATCGCCTGGTCGACGGCCTCATGCAGTTCCCTCTGCCCGCCAGGTGTCGGGAGGACGGTGTGGAACATGTGAGCGGCGATGTCGAACCGGTCGTCGTCCAGCCAGACCGGCCGCCCGAGCGACAGGGGCACCTTGCGCCACCGCTGGCGCCAGCGATGAACCTCGGGGAGTTTGGCCTCGATGGCGGCGCAGATCTCGCCGAAGCCGGGTTCGGGGCCTTCGAAGAGGGCGACGCTCGCGATGTGCAGCGATGCCTGCTCGGTCTCAGCCTGCACGAAGACGCTGTCGAGTGCGCTCATCCGGTCCACGAAGATCCTCCCTTCTGCGAGTCCACCACCATCCGATCAGGTGCCCCGGACCTGAGGCAGAGGCGAAGGTCCCGCCCTGGTCTCACTGCCCTCACATACCGGACGCGCCGGACTGGGGTGCCCGGGCCGGGACTAGGGTCGAACGCGTGCCCCCGCATGAAGTGAACCCCCGTGTCTCCGTGCTGATCGTCGATGACGAGGAGATGATCCGCGACCTGGTCCGCGCCGTCCTCGAGTACGCGGGCATCACCGTCTTGGGTGAAGCAGAAGACGGCCTGGTTGCGCTTGATCGCTATCGGTCTCTCGACCCGCCGACCGCGCCGAGGGTGGTGCTGCTCGACAACCGGATGCCCGGCAGGACCGGACTGTCGGTCGCGGCCGAGATCCTGGCGGCCTATCCGACTCAGATCGTGGTGTTGTTCTCCGCCCACCTCGATGACAAGACGATCTCGGCGGCGGAGGGTCTCGGCGTCGCCGCCTGCGTGTCCAAGCAGGACGTCTCCAGCCTGCCGCGGATCCTCGACGGGCTGCTCAAGAGCGCTTGAGCGAGGATGCACGGTGTGACCCAGCATCCGGACCAGGCGATCACAGACCTTCTCGACAAGCAGGCCATCAGCGAGGTGCTGGCGGCCTACGCCCGTGCGATGGACCGCATCGACCTGGACCTAGCGCGCTCGGTGTTTCACCCCGAGGGCACCGCCGACTACGGCGAGATGTTCACCGGGACGGGCTATGAGTTCGCTGACTACATCGGCGCAGCCCACCCACTGTTCGAGATGACCGATCACCGCATCGGCGCGGTGACCATCGCTCTGGATGGCGACCGGGCGGGGAGCGAGACCTATGCCTTCGTCACCCTGCGCTCGCGCGCCGAAGACGGATCGCGCAGCGACATGGTGATCCACGGGCGGTACGTCGACCGTTGGGAGCGGCGCGACGGCACCTGGCGGATCCTGCACCGGCAATACCTGCACACCTTCGACGAGGTCCGCCCCGTGGAGCAGACCATGTTTGCCGCCACGGGCGTGCGAGACCAGACCGACCCGAGTTATGCCGTGCTGCGAAACCCCGTGACCTAGTAGTCCACAACAGGTAGCAGTCGCAGAGTGCCCGGTGCGCCAGCGGGTACGGCGGGATGGTGCGGAGCAACGGGCTCAACTGGCGCGTAGGCCGCGTCGGGCGTTGGCCGCGGATCGGCCTCACCCTTGTTGGGCCACATCGCGGTGGCCCGCTCAGCCATCGCGGTGATCGTCAGCGCCGGGTTGACGCCGAGGTTGGCGCCGATGGTCGAGCCGTCGATCACGTGCAGGCCGTCGTAGCCGAACAACCGGTGATAGGGGTCGACCACTCCGCTCTGGGCGTTCTCGCCGATCACGGCCCCGCCGATGTAGTGAGCGGTCGCCGGTCGACCGACCAGATCGCTGGCCAGCGACATGGCATCGCCGTCGATCTTGACCGCGAGCCGCTCGGCGAGGTGGTTCGCGAGCGGAATCCACGACGGGTTCGGTTGACCCTCGCCGGGCTTGGTGCGCAGTCGACCGCGGCGAAGATAGGAGGTCAGTGAGTTGTCCAGTGACTGCATCACCAGCAATGTCATGGTTCGCGTGGAGGCGCCCTTGGTTCGGCGGGTGCGAAGCAAGCGTCGCGGGTGCCTGAATTGTTGCCCCACGAACCGGCGTATGCGCCCGCGGCCCCCATCGACGAGCGGCACGTTCAGCACTGCCATCGCGTCCTGTTCCTGGCTGCTGTGGCACATCTCCACGTGGGTGCGCGGCTCGGGGTGGAAGGAGGAGGTGATCGCCACTCCGTTGTCGAAGTCCTGGTTGTCCCGCGCCACCACCGTGACGATCGCCTCGGAGTTGGAACGGGAGAGTTCACCTAGCCGCGGCGAGATATCAGGGAGTGCACCGTTCTGGCGCAGTTGGTGCAGCAGCGTTTGGGTCCCGCGGGCGGCCGCAGAGAAGATCACCTGGTCGGCGGTGAAGCGTCGAGTTCGGCGCCGCTTGGCTGGGTGGGCGGTCAACACCACAAAGCCACCGCCCTCCTGCGGTCGCACGTCAGTGACTTCGGTGAAGTCATGCACCTCGGCGCCTGCCTGTTCGGCGAGGTAGAGGTAGTTCTTCGGCATCGTGTTCTTGGCGTTGAACGGGCAGCCGGTGGTGCAGCGGGCGCAATGCACACAGGCTTTGCGATCGGGACCGACGCCGCCGAAGAAGGGGTCAGGGATCTCGCCGCCGGGGTTCTCCTCATCGAAGAGCACGCCGACATCGGTGAGTTGGAAGGTCTCTTCGGTCCCGGAGTCGATCGCAAGCTCGCGCAGCAACTCATCGGAGCGCCAAGCGCGAGGGTTGGTGGTGACGCCGAGCATGCGACGCGCCTGGGCGTAGTAGGGCGCTAGTTCGGCGCGCCAATCGGTGATGTGCGCCCAACTCGGATCCTTGAAGAACGCATCATGGGGTTCGTAGAGGGTGTTGGCATAGATCAACGAGCCTCCGCCGACACCGACGGCGCTGAAAAGGGACAGTTGGCCCAGCATGCTCATCCGCATCGGGCCAAACATCTTCAATCGCGGGAACCACAGGCTGTCTCGGGAACCGGCCGAGGCGAAGTCCTCATCACTCCAGCGGCGACCAGTCTCCAGGACTCCGACGCGGTAGCCCTTCTCTGTGAGTCGAAGGGCGCTGACCGAGCCACCGAAGCCTGAGCCGACAACGATGACGTCGTAGTGCGTTGATGTGTCCTTCATGAGGGCTGCACCCTACGCAGCGAGATGATCGGTGCGCGCCCCTCAGTTGCTCAACGCACCCGAGAGAGCGTTCACGGAGGTGAGGCCGAGCTTGGTGAGAACCCGGTCGAGGTGGCCGGTGACCGTGGACATCCCGACGAACAGAGCCGAGGCGATTTCGCGGGTGCTGTGCCCGGATGCGGCGAGGTCCGCCACCTCGCGTTCGCGAGCCGTGAGCCCCTGTGGGTCCTGGTGATAGATGCGACGTACCAACGCCGGGTCGCGGTGCTCGAGTGCCGCCGTGAGGGTCTCGACGCGGAGTTCGGCCC
>JBFIDC010000075.1:0-11953 GCA_041581495.1 Nocardioides sp.
GGGCGCCAGGATCTGGAAGCCCGCCGGCAGACCGTCCTCGTCGGCCAGTCCACTGGGGACCGAGATGCCTGGGATCCCGGCCAGGTTGGCCGGGATCGTGGCCAGGTCGTTGAGATACATGGCCATCGGGTCGTCGACCTTCTCACCGATCGGGAACGCCGTGGTGGGGGCGGTGGGAGAGACGAGGACGTCGGCCATCTCGAAGGCGGCGGCGAAGTCGCGCGAGATCAGGGTGCGCACCTTCTGTGCCTGCCCGTAGTAGGCGTCGTAGTAGCCGCTGGACAGCGCATAGGTGCCCAAGATGATGCGGCGCTTGACCTCGTCGCCGAACCCGGCCTCGCGCGTGGCGCGCATGACATCTTCAGCAGAGGGCGAGTCGATGCCCTCGGGCAGGATCCTCATGCCGTAGCGCATGGCGTCGAAGCGCGCCAGGTTGCTCGACGCCTCGGCGGGCAAGATGAGGTAGTAGGTCGCCAGCGCGTGCACGAAACTCGGGCACGACACCTCGACGACGTCGGCCCCGGCCTTGACCAGCAGGTCCAGTGACTCCCGGAACCTGGTGAGCACCCCGGCCTGGTAGCCCTCGCCACCGAGTTCGGTGACCACGCCGATCCGGAGCCCGGTCAGGTCGCCGCCGGCACCCTGCCGCACCGCGTCGACCAGCGCCGGAAGCGGCTGGGCGATCGAGGTGGAGTCCTTGGGGTCGTGACCCCCGATGATCTCGTGCAGGAGTGCCGAGTCGAGGACGGTGCGCGTCACCGGTCCCACCTGGTCCAGCGAGTTCGCCAGCGCAACCAGGCCATAGCGCGACACCCCGCCGTAGGTCGGTTTGAACCCGACCGTCCCGGTGACCGCTCCCGGCTGGCGAATGGAGCCGCCGGTGTCGGTCCCCAGCGCGATCGGGGCCTCGAAGGCCGCCACCGCGGCGGCCGAGCCACCGCCGGATCCGCCCGGGATCCGGGTCAGGTCCCAGGGGTTGCAGGTGTTGCCGTAGGCCGAGTGCTCGGTGGAGGAGCCCATCGCGAACTCATCCATGTTGGTCTTGCCGAGGATCGGCATGCCGGCGGCGCGGACCTTGGCCACCACAGTCGCGTCATAGGGCGGCACCCAACCCTCGAGGATCTTGGAACCGCACGTGGTGGGCAGACCCTGGGTCGCCAACACATCCTTGACCGCGATGGGAACACCGTCGAGGGAGGAGGCGGACTGCCCGGCCGCGCGGCGTTCGTCGGCGGCCCGGGCCGCGGCGAGTGCTCCTTCGGCGTCCACGTGGAGGAACGCGTGGACCGCGCCGTCGACCGCGGCGATCTGGTCGAGTGAGGCCTGCGTCAGTTCGACACTGGTCGTCTCCCCCGCGGCCAGCGCGTCGGCGAGTTGGGCGGCGTTGCGACGGATCATGCTCATTGCTCGTCCCCCAGGATCCGTGGCACCGAGAAGCGCTGCTGCTCGTGCTCGGGTGCACCCGAGAGGGCCTGCTCGGGGGTCAGGCACGGCTCGACGACGTCCTCGCGGAAGACGTTGGTCAGCGGCAGCGCGTGCGAGGTCGGCGGAACCTCGTCACCGGCCACGCCCTGGATCGAGGCCACCGACTCGAGAATCACCGACAGTTGAGGCGCCAGATGGTCGAGTTCGGCATCGGTCAGGTTGATCCGGGCGAGGGTGCCCAGATGCGCCACATCCTCGCGGGACAGGCCTGCCGCGTCGGCGGGTCGAGGTTCAGACATGAGCGCAATCCTAGGAGCGCGTGTCGAAGGCCAGGTAGCCGCGTCGACCCCGCTGCCGCGGGGTGAGCGATACCCGGCCTCCTCAGGCTCGCCGTGAGAGCCCCCAGAGCAGGCCCGCCCCGAGGAACAGCGCGACGGCCACCCCTACCTCGAGCCATCGGCCCGACCATCGACTCGTCCCCGATGCGGCTTTACCGGCGGAGGTGGCTTCGGTCGGGCCAGTCGCCTGGTCAGTCGTCTGGCCCGACGTCGGTGCCGAGGACTCCGTGTCGGAGGGGGTCGCCGTGGGCTGCCCGGTTCCGGGCGTCTCCGGATCGCCGAGGACCTCGAAGGTGAGCTGACCCGAGACCTCGTGGCCGTCTTCTGAGAAGACCCGGTAGGCCACCGTGTAGGTCCCCGCCCCAGCGCCGTCGGCCAGCGCCTGGGTGACCATGGTGTCGGCGACCTTGGGTTCGCCGGAGGTGGCTGACTCGCCGTCGGGTCCGGTCACCACGATCGTGGCCGGCGACGCCATGGATTCGGTGAACTCCAGACTCACCCGTGCGGGCACCGCGTCCAACTGCTCACCGTTCTCGGGATCCGAGCCGAGCAGGCTGGCGTGCGCGAGGGCGGCCTGAGGCAAGAGCACCAGCCACAGCGCCAGAGCCGAGCCCGCCAGCACGCGCCACACCACGCTGCGGTTGACGCCGGTCATGACTCCACCAGTCCCTGTCCGACGTACTCGCCATCAGCGGCACCCGGCGGCACCGCATAGACGGCACTGCCGATCGTGGTCACCCATTCGTTGAGCCGATCCAGTTCGGCCAGCCGTTCCTGCACCGGGACGAACTGCTTGTCGATGTCGGCGGCGAACGCGACGAACAGCAGCCCCGAGTCCTCACCTGTCGGTCGGCTGGGGTCCGGCACGACGTAGTTGTACCCACGGCGCAGGAACTGCTGCTGAGGGTCGTCGCTGCGGGCCCGGGCCATGTGGCTTGCCGGATCGATCACCGGGAGGTCGAAGTCGTTGGTGGCCTCCAGGTCCGGCACGTCGTGCTCTCGCGTTCCGGTCAGCGGAGCCCCGGTGTCGAGCCTGCGACCGACCACTGCCTCACGACCCGATCGGTCGACCGCATCCCAGGTCTCCAGCAACATCCGGATCCGGCGCAGGATCATGAAGGATCCCCCGCGCATCGGCTCGCTGTCCGACCACACCAGTCCACCGAAGGTGCTGTCGGCCTCGGCCGGGTTGACCGTGCCGTCGACCTGGCCCATGAGGTTGCGCATGGTGGTCCCGTCGGGCTCGGTGCCCGCGGCTCGCCGGAATCCCTCCTGGACCCACACCAGCCGCGCCAGTCCCACGGAGTCCTTGAGGAGCATCCGCCGCGCATGAGCCAGCGTGATCGGGTCGTCGGCGCAGATCTGCACCGCGACATCGGTCTGACCCCAGGCCTCGTCCAGCCGGTCGGTGGAGAAGGCCGGCAACGGCGCGAGTGTCCCTGGGGCCAGCAACTCCATCAGGCGCGGCCCGAAACCGAAGGTCGCGGTCAGGCTGGCCGGCGCGACAGCGAGTTCCGCCTCGGTGTCCGCCAACGCGGGCAGACCTCGAGAGAGCCTCGCGATGTCATCGCTGAGCAGGCGCATCAACCGGCCGAGCGAGTCGCGGCCCGGCTCCAGCAGGTCCATGCCCAGCACTGCGACATAGGCCTGGGGAGGAGTCGCGATCCCCGCCTGATGAGGACCGTGGAAGGCCACCGTGCGCGACAGGGTCGGTGGCGCGGACGTGGCACCTGCTTGCTCGCTGGGGGTGGCACGCCGATCCGAGAGGCCCAACGCGGCCGCCGACCAGCCGGTGCCGGCGCCCCCGAGGGCGACGGCACCGGTCTGGAGCAAACGGCGACGGCCCCAACGTGGTTCAGGGGCCGACATCACGAGTGGTCGGACATCTCGCCCATGTCCGAGGAGTCGTCACCGACGTACTCCTCGTTGGCACCGGCGTAGTTCTTGCCGATCGCGGTGACCTCCAGCGTGCTGCCGTCCTCGAGGGTGAGCGTGATGACGACGCTCTCTCCTGCAGCGATGGGTCGGGTCAGCCCCATCACCATCAGGTGGTCCGCACCCGGCTCGAGCACGTGCGTGCCGCCGGCCGGGATGACGAACCCGCCCTCGATGGGCGACATGGCCATCTCGCCGTCCGCGTTCATCGTGGTCTCGTGGAGTTCCATCATCGAGGCGACCTCGCTGCTCGCGGCCGTGACCACGATGTCCTCGTCACCGGAGTTGACCAGCTTGCCGAAGGCGCCGGTCATGCCGTCCTCGGCGACCTTGATCCAGGGATCCTCGATCGAGAGCACAGCCGACTGGGTCGATGACGTCGTTGCCGAAGCGGTCGACTCGTCGGCCGCCGAGGTCGAGGAGGTGTCCTCGCCGCAGGCAGACAGGCCACCGAGCAGAGCCGTCAGGGCGACGGCGGCGAGCAGGGAGGTCATGCGTGAGTTCTTCATGAGTTGTCCTTTGAGTACTGGTGCGCGAGAGCACGCGAGGTTCGACCTCGGGCGCGGCGCACCGCATGAGTGAGGGGTGAGTTGGTGGTCACCCAACGCAGGGGCCAAGGCAGGCCGCGGCGTCATCGCTGGCTAGAGCGGAACGGGAGCCCAGAGCAGGGCTCAGGCGAACAGCGGCGGGCCGCGCCGCGAGTTCGGTTGTCGCAGCCATCGCGACCACAGGGGCGCAACCTCGCTGAGCGCGATTGGCGCGGGGCGCAGCCACGTCGGGACGACCAGAGCGCGAGTGAACGCCGAGACCAGGCGCTCCCCCAGCAGCGACATCAGGTTCCACAGGAGGCGTTCGCCATGCGCCAGCCACAGGGCGGCCAGGACGGCCGCGACCAGGTGGACCGCCATCATCGGGGCGTGAGCGAGAGCGTCTTCGATCAGGTGCCCGACCGGCAGCGACATCGACGCGTCGAGGTCTGGCCCGACACTCCCGGCGCGGTAGGCATCCATCAGTGAACCCACGCGAGCGCCGTCGACCTCGGGGAGGGCGGGCGTGGGCGGCGCCACGACGGGCGCGGCCACCGCGGGCTCATCGCCATGGTGTCCACCGGTCGCCGAGAGCGCCAGGTGCACGCCCGTCTGGCCGCCCACCAGCAGCAACACCATCCGCGGCAGGCGCACCTGGGCCTTCACCAGTGGCACACACAGCACAACGGCGAGTGCGAACAGGACGCCCAGGGCCCAGGGGCCCGGCAGTAGGCCGTCGGCACTCACGTGCCCGGCCACGCCCAGGAAGAAGGCGACGAAGGCGACCAGTGCAGCGCGCAGCCACAGCACGCCGGCGCCGAGTCGTCCCTCCACGGCGCCAATCTTCCCATGTGGCCCCAGCCTTCGTGAAAGTCTCCGGGCAATACGGCAGCCAGGGGCTTGCTCAAGCCGTCGGCGGCCCCTGCTCGAGAAGGCGCTTGAAGCCGTCCTCGTCGAGGATCGGGACCCCGAGCTGCTCGGCCTTGTCGGCCTTGGAGCCGGCGTTCTCGCCCACCACGACGTAGTCGGTCTTCTTGGAGACCGAGCCCGCCGCCTTGCCGCCGCGGGCGAGGATCGCCTCCCGTGCGGAGTCTCGCGAGAAGTCGGCCAGGGAGCCGGTCACCACGACGGTGAGGCCTTCCAGGGTCCTGGCGACCGATGCGTCACGCTCCTGGGCCATCCGCACACCGGCGCGCTCCCACTTGTCGATGATCTCGACGTGCCAGGGCTCTTCGAACCACTCCAGGACCGCTTCGGCGATCGTGGGGCCGACACCCTCGGCGTCGGCGAGTTGCTCGTGGGTGGCGGTGCGGATGGCCGCCATCGAGCCGAACTCCTGGGCGAGGGCCCGCGCGGCAGTCGGGCCGACGTGCCGGATGGACAGTGAGACAAGCACCCGCCACAGCGCGGCGGTCTTGGCCGAATCGAGGTTGTCGAGAAGTCGCCGGCCGTTGGCCGAGATCACTCGCGCGGACTCGTCGGCGTCCTCGCCCTTCTTGGCCGCCCGGGTGAACAACTCGGTCTTGAGGAGTTTGTCCGCGTCCAGGTCGAAGACGTCACCCTCGTTGGCGATCACCGCGGCCTCCAGCAGAGCCACAGCCGCTTCGTAGCCGAGGCCCTCGATGTCGAACGCACCGCGGCCCGCGACGTGGAAGACCCGCTCGCGGACCTGGGCCGGACACGCCTGGTGGTTCGGGCAGCGGAGGTCCTTGTCGCCCTCCTTCTGCTCGACCAGCGGGGTCTGGCAGGCCGGGCACCGGGTCGGCATGACCCACTCGGCCAAGCCCTCGGGACGAAGGGCCAGCACCGGACCGAGGATCTCGGGGATCACGTCACCGGCCTTGCGCAGGATCACGGTGTCGCCGGGGCGAACGTCCTTGCGCTTGACCTCGTGCGCGTTGTGCAGGGTGGCGTTCTCGACCGTCGAACCCGCCACCCGGGTGGGCTCCATGACCCCGAACGGCGTCACGCGACCGGTGCGGCCGACGTTGACCCGGATGTCGAGGAGCAGGGCGTTGACCTCTTCGGGCGGGTACTTGAAGGCGATCGCCCAGCGCGGCGCACGACTGGTGGAGCCCAGCCGTCGCTGGAGGGCCACCTGGTCGACCTTGATCACCACGCCGTCGATCTCGTAGGGCACGATCGTGTGCCGCTTCTCTCCGGCGTTCTCGATGTATGCGCGGACCTCGGAGAGACTCGGCAGCACCGTGACCTGGTCGGAGACGGGCAGACCCCAGGCCGCCAAGGCTCGGTAGGCCTCGGACTGGGTCTGCGGCTCGAATCCCTCACGAGCCCCGATGCCGTGGCACACCATGCCGAGCGCACGGCTCGCGGTGACCCGCGGGTCCTTCTGCCGCAAAGACCCGGCCGCGGCGTTGCGCGGGTTGGCGAACATCGCCTTGCCCGCCTGGGTCATCGACTCGTTGAGCCGCTCGAAGGCCTCACGCGGCAAGAACACCTCGCCGCGGACCTCGACCAGCGCTGGGATCGGGAACTGCGCGGATTCACTGAGTCGATGTGGGACCGACTCGATGGTCTTGACGTTGGGCGTGACGTCTTCACCGGTGCGGCCATCGCCTCGGGTCAACGCGCGCACCAACCGGCCACTCTCATAGAGCAGGTTGATGGCCAACCCGTCGACCTTGAGCTCACACAGCAGTGCGGGGTCGGTCACCTCGTCGCGCGCCAGGCGCGCGTGCCAGGCATCGAGTTCGTCGAAGGAGAAGGCGTTGTCGAGACTCTCCATCCGCTGCAGGTGGTCGACAGCGGTGAACTCGGTCGAGACGGCGCCGCCCACCTTCTGGGTGGGTGAGTCGGGTGTCTGGAGTTCGGGGAACTCCTGCTCCAGCGCCTCGAGTCGCCGCATTCGCCCGTCGAAGTCGGCATCGGAAAGGGTCGGCTCGTCGCGGACGTAGTAGCGCCAGCGCGCGTCCTCGACCTCCTCGACCAGTCGGGCGTGCTCCTCGCGCGCCTCGGGAGGAGCGGGTGGTGGGGCCGAGGACATGCCCACATTCTGCCCGGCGGCACCGACAGCGGTGACCGGCCCACCACTGGTCCAGACCGGCCCGAGGAAAACCATTTGGCAGGAATCATCGACCCTGACACGCTGTTGGCGATGAAACGGAACCGTTTCATTCGTTCATTCATGCCGTCGCCAGCCCGCGAGCCGGGCCACACCAGGAGCACCCACATGTCGCCGCAGGCCGAAGCCGCGCTCTCCCGCCCCCGGGTGGAGGGCGACCGCGAGGCCGAGATCTTCGACGCCACGATCAAGGTGTTGGTCGATGTCGGCTACGACCGGCTGACCATGGACGCGGTCGCCGCCGCGGCCCGCGCGTCCAAGGCCACGCTCTATCGCCGCTGGAACACCAAACTCCGATTGGTGATCGACGCACTTCTGATCACCAAGCCGGCACCGGCACTCCCCGACACCGGTTCGCTGCGCGGCGACCTGCTCGAGGTCTTCTGCGGTATCGGCGGCATCACCGACGCGGAGTCGGTGGGTGTCTTGACCAGCGTCATCACCGCGATGTCTCGAGACGCCGAGTTCGCCGAGGCGTTCCGCACCGAGATCCTCGCGCCCAAGATGCTGGTGGCCCAACAGGTCTGGGAGCGCGCCCGGGACCGCGGTGAACTGCGCGCCGACGTCGACCTCGCGCTGTTCGCACCGGCCGCTGTCGGTGTCGTCCTGCATCGTGTCTTCGTGCTGGGCGACCAGCCAACCCCTGACCTCGTCGGGCGGGTGGTCGATCAGATCATCCTGCCCGCAGCCCTCCACCTCGACCAGACCACTACACAGGAGCAGTCATGACCCAAGAATCCGCCGACGCGCCAGTCGCAGAGGAGACGCCGAGCCGACACCCGGGCTGGGCCCTCGTGTTGATCTCCGTGGCGCAACTGATGGTCATCCTCGATGCCACCATCACCAACATCGCGCTCCCCTACATCGGGCGCGACCTTGATATCTCCCAGGCCAACCTGACCTGGATCGTGACCGGGTACGCCTTGGCCTTCGGTGGGCTGCTGCTGCTCGGTGGCCGACTCGGCGACCTCTATGGCCGCCGCAAGATCTTCATGACCGGTCTGACCATCTTTGCCATCGCCTCGCTGCTGGGAGGACTCGCCACCAACGAGGCCCTGCTCCTGAGCGCTCGTGGCCTCCAGGGCTTCGGCGCCGCGCTGGCCTCCCCGGCCGCGCTGGCACTGATCTACACGACGTTCCCGCCCGGCCCCAAGCGCAACCGAGCGTTCGCGATCTATGCCGCCATGTCGGGGGTCGGCGCGGCCGTGGGCCTGATCCTGGGCGGATACCTGACCGGCCTCAACGGGGTGGCCGGGATCGAGATGAGCGGCTGGCGGCTCACGTTCTTGATCAACGTGCCCATCGGTCTCGCGGCTGCGTTCTTGGCGCCGCGGGTGCTGACCGAGTCCGAGTCGCATCCCGGCGAACTCGACGTCCCGGGCGCCATCACCGGCACCCTGGGGTTGCTCTCGGTCGTCTTCGGCCTCAGTCGGGCCGGCAACGAGGCCTACGGTTGGTCGGACCCTCAGACGGTCTTCCCGTTGGTCGCAGCGGTGCTGCTCCTCGCTTCGTTCATCGCCATCGAGCAGCGCGCCGAGCACCCACTCCTGCCCTTGCGCATCCTCAAGGACCGCACCCGAGCGGCGAGTTTCGCGGCCATGATGGTCGCACCGGCGGCCATGTTCGCGATGTTCTTCTTCCTCTCGCTGTTCATCCAGCAGATCGTCGGCTACAGCCCACTGCGTGCCGGCTTCGCGTTCTTGCCGTTCTCCTTCGGAATCGTCTTCGGCGCCGGGTTGGCCTCCAACCTGGTCAACCGGATCGATCCGCGATTCCTGGCCGGCACGGGCACCCTGCTCGCCTCGGGCGGCTTGTTCGGCTTCAGCCGGCTCGCCATCGACGACTCGCCTGCCGCGGTGCTCGAGGCGGTGCTCGCCGGTGGCTCCGCGGGCCAAGACGTCAGCTATCTGACCTCGATCCTGCCGTTCGTGCTGCTGATGGCGCTCGGCATGGGCATGGTCTTCGTTCCGTTGACGCTCACCGCTGTGCACCGGGTCCCGGCGCACGACTCCGGCATCGGCTCCGGTGTCCTCAACACCGCGCAGCAGGTCGGTGGAGCCCTGGGCCTGGCCACGTTGAGCACGGTCGCGTTGCACTTCACCCAGAACCGCTCAGCAGAGATCGGGCCGGAGATCGGTCAAGCCTTCGCCGCGGCCGGCGTCGACCCGCAACAGCCGGTGTCGGACAACGTGCTCACGCTCGGGGAGGTGGTCGGCTTCCAGTCGAGCTTCACCGCCGGTGCCACCAGCGCATTCCTGGCCGGCTCGGCGATGATGCTGCTGGCCTCGGCGATCATCTGGACCCAGTTGAGGATCAAGCACCACGAGTTGGCTACCGACGGCGCCGAGACCCCCGCCGGGGTCGTGTGAACCGACCCTCAGCTGAGGTGAGACGCCGCTTGACGAAGCAGGGTCAGCGACGTCTGCGCCCACGTCGGGGAGGCTGCGGCAAGCCCGCACGAGGGAACCAGTAGCAAACGATCGCCCACCACGTCCGGGTCGAGACCGACCATGTCCAACCACCGCAGCACGGTCTCGGTCACCTGGGCGTCGGTGGGCGTGTGGTCGGGCGCGGTCGAGGGAAGCACACCCAACGCCACGCTCTCCCCCGCCTCCAACGCCTCGGCGACCTGGTCGTAGTCGGCGGCCGAGAGCACCGAGAAATCGACCACCAGCCCACGGGCCCCGGCACCACGCACCAGGTTCCAGGGCACCTCGGGTGCGCATGAGTGGACCCATGGCTCGCCCCCGGACTCGCTGATCGCCTCGAGGACCCACCCGAGCGCCTGCGAGGCCTCGGCGGGTTCGACGCTGCGATGCCGGTGGAACCCGGACGCCGTCGGTACGGCGCCGGCCAACACCGCGGCCAAGACGGGCTCATCGACCTGAACGACGATCCCGCTGGCGGCGCCGGCTCGACGTCGCAGGTCGGCCAGGTGGTCGCGCAGACCTTCGGCGAGGGCCTGGGCCAGGTCGCGACGGGCACCGATGTCGCCCAGCACCTTGTCGCCCCGGGGTCGTTCCACGGTGGCGGCCATGGTCCAGGGGCCGGCGATCTGCACCTTGAACCAACCGGCGTACCCCTGGGTCTGCTCCTCCCACGTGTCGAGGTCCTGGGCGAGCAGGCTGCGCGCGCGTCGCTGGTCGATGCCGGCGGAGTCGGTCAGCCGCCAGCCTGCGGGCTGCAGATCGGCACCGAGTCCGGCCATCACGGCGACGCCCCGGCCGGTCATGGACGCGGCGGCGCCGCGGCCCGGAACCTCGGGAAGGTAGGGCAGGTCGGGGAGTTCGCCCAGCACGACCTTGACCGCCTCGTCGTAGTCGCGCTGATCCTCACCGGGATGGGAGCCGACTCCACTGGCGCGGGTCATGCGACCCGTCGGGTGGCCGAGATGGTCGCCGAACCGACGACACGGGTGCCGTCATAGATCACGACCGCCTGTCCCGGCGCGATGCCGAAGGCTGGCTCGAGGAGGGCAACCCTGACCTCGTCGTCATCGACGTCGACCTCTGCCGGGAGCTCTTCTCCATGTGCACGCAACTGCACGCTCACCCCCGGGCCCGCCAGCCGGGTCGGCGGCGTGCCGCACCAGCGGGGCCGCACGGCGCTGAGAGCGTCAACGGCCAACCGATCGCGAGAACCCACGACCACCGTGCCCGAGACGGGCTCGATGTCCAGCACGAAGCGAGGTTTGCCGTCGGGAGCCGGCGTTCCGAGGCGCAGTCCCTTGCGCTGACCGATCGTGAACGCGTAGGTGCCCTCGTGCTGCCCGAGTTCGGCTCCGGTGGTCTCATCGATGATCGGGCCGCCCTGATTGGGCGCCCGGTCGCCGAGCTTCTCGCGCAACCACCCGGCGTTGTCGCCGTCGGCGACGAAGCAGATGTCGTGGCTGTCGGGCTTGTCGGCGACCAGCAGGCCCCGCTGTGCGGCCTCGGCGCGCACGTCGGACTTGGCGGAGTCGCCGAGCGGGAACAACGAATGCAGCAGTTGCCGCTGATCGAGCACCCCCAGGACATAGGACTGGTCCTTGCCGTGATCGATCGCCCGGTGCATCTCGATCAACCCGTCTTCGCCGGTGCGTAGTTGGGCATAGTGGCCGGTAGCGACTGCATCGAACCCCAGCGCCAGGGCCCGGTCCAGCACGGCGGCGAACTTGATCTTCTCGTTGCAGCGCAGGCACGGGTTGGGGGTCCGCCCCGCGGCGTACTCGTCCATGAAGTCCTCCACGACGTCCTCGTGGAAGCGTTCGGAGAGGTCCCACACATAGAACGGGATCCCGATGATGTCGGCGGCCCTGCGCGCGTCGTTGGCATCCTCGATCGTGCAGCAGCCCCGGGCACCCGAGCGGTAGGACGCCGGGTTGCGCGACAACGCCAGGTGCACTCCGGTGACCTCGTGGCCGGCCTCGGCGACGCGGGCCGCGGCGACCGCCGAGTCGACACCACCAGACATCGCGGCTACAACACGCACGACTACCTCCGAACGGCCCGGGCGCGCTCCACGACCGGACCAATCGCATCGACGACCGCGTCGACGTCGGCCTGGGTGGAACCGTGACCCAGGGAGAAGCGCAACGAGTGCCGCGCCTGGTTCTCATCGCAGCCCATCGCCAACAGCACGTGCGAGGGCTGAGCGACCCCTGCCGA
>JBFIDC010000076.1:0-11910 GCA_041581495.1 Nocardioides sp.
GGTCGAGACCGAGGTGCCCGCGGCGAGCATCACCGAGCAGTACGGAGTGGATGAGAACAGCGCCATGGGCGCGGGCTTCTCCTACACAGAGGTCAAGGTGCCGGGCACGCGCCTGCTGCCTGACGGCTACGGCGGCGCGATGGGTTCGAGTCTCCTCGTCTCTGAGGGTGAGTTGCCGGTCGGCGTCGTCGGATTCGCGGAGGCCGATGTTGTCCGGGCGGCGGAGGCGCTCCGCGCCGGTGGCGCCGTCGTCTTCGTCTCGCCGGGTGTCGAGGTCGACTCGACCACGGCACGCCTGGTGAACCAGCACTTCGACGAGCAGGGTGAGCGCCTGGGGCGATCCACGGCTGAGGTCCCAGCGACCTTCGTCGAGGTCGGCCCGAGATGGGGTGGGCCCGCCGCGATCTTGTCGAGCGCGGCTGCCGAGACCGCAGACCTCGACACCGTCATGGTCGCCTTGGTCGTCGGCAAGGACCAAGTGAGCAAGGCGCAAGAGGACGAGATCAATGAGGTGCTTGCTGGTGTCGATCAGTCCGCATCCTTCTATGTCGAACGTGGCTACCAAGCCCCCGACGAAACGCTGATCGCCCAACTGATCCTGGTGGCTCTCGGCGGGGTGCTGATGCTCGGCGGCACGCTGACCGCAACCTTCCTTGCGCTCTCGGATGCCCGGCCCGATCTGGCCACGCTCTCGGCCATCGGTGCCTCGCCTCGGACGCGGCGCGGGGTGGCCGCGGCGTACGCCATCGTCGTCGGTTTCGTCGGCGCGATCCTCGGGGCCGCGGTGGGCTTCATTCCTGGCATCGCCGTCACTCGCCCCCTGACCACCTCGGGCGGCGACGGTTGTGTGCTTGAGGGCGGCGGCTTCTGCCAGGGCGTCAGCGACCAGGTCGGCCCGTTCCTGGACGTGCCTTGGCTGATGATCGGCGGGTTGGTGGTGGCGCTGCCGCTATTGACCGCGTTGATCGTGGGCCTCGCCGCTCGGTCGAGGTTGCCCCTGGTGGCTCGCCTCGACTGAGGCTCGCTGAGGACCGATGGGGTTGGATGGGGTCGTGTCCGAGCCGTGGCTGCATCCCGATGTCGAGGTGCGGACCTCTGCGATCGCCAGGCGCGGCCTGTTTACGACCAAGCCGCTCGCGGCCGGCACCGAGGTGGTGCGGCCGGTCGGTCCGATTCACGAACAGGGGCCGGTCAACCACGCCTGCGATCCCAACCTCGGCTGGGCGGGTGAGTCGCTGGTGACGCTGCGCGACATCGCGGCCGACGAAGAACTCGTCGTCGACTACGCGATGAGCATCACCGAGCCCGGCTTCCTGATCCGCTGCCACTGCCCGTCCTACCGATGCCGGCAGATGGTGGAGCCGACGGACTGGCAGATCCCGCAGTTGCAACGCAGGTATGCCGGGCACTTCGCGCCCAACGTGCAGCTCCTCATTGAGGCCCAGGCTCGGGATAGTTCCTGACCTTTGGCACCGTCTCACCGTGTGTCGGCGTGCCGAACGTCAGGAACTATCCCGCCGTCCAAATAAAAAGTCAGGCTTGACTGTTTGTTCTTGGACGGCGATGCTGGGGTCATGACGTCGTCGGCGGCTCCGGTGCGTGTCCCGCAGGGGGAGCGCACCCGGGCGATGCGGGCTCGGTTGATGGAGGCCACCGTCGAACTCCTCGTCGAGCGAGGCTTCAGCGGGACTTCGACGACGTTGGTCTCCGAGCGGGCCGGGGTCAGCAGGGGAGCGCAACTGCATCACTTCCCCACCAAGAACGACCTGGTGGTGGCCGCGGTGGAGCACATCACCGAGGCCAGGGGATCCGAGTTGGCGACCGCTGCGCGGGCGCTGCCCAAGGGCAGGAACCGCACGCGCGCGGTCTTGAAGATGCTGGGCGACCACTTCACCTCCCCGGTCTTCACCGCGGCCCTTGAACTCTGGGTCGCGGCCCGGACCGACGAGACGCTGCTCAAGGCCGTCGCTCCGCTGGAGTTGCGGGTCGGTCGCGAGACTCACCGGCTGACGGTCGAACTGCTCGGTGCCGACGAATCCCGTGAGGGCGTCCGCGAACTCATCCAGGCCACCCTCGACCTGGTGCGTGGTCTCGGGCTGGCCAACACGATCACCAACGACGCACGGCGCCGCGGCCGGATCCTCGACCAATGGGCAATCACTCTCGACCGAGCTCTCCAGGAGGCTGTGGCATGACCGACTTGCTCACCGGGTTGCTCGAGGACCTGAACGCCGAAGGCGACCAGCTCCGCGAGTGCGTCGAGCGGCTGGGGGAGGAGGGCTGGTTGCGTCCGACTCCTGCCGAGGGCTGGTCGGTGGCGACCTCGGTCGCTCACCTGGCCTGGACCGACGAGGTCGCCGTGCTCGCCGCGCACTCGCATCGGTCGGAGCAGGACAAGGCCGCGTGGGACGCGGTGGTCCTGGCTGCCATCAACGACCCGCTGGGCTACGTGGACGTGTGTGCCCACGAGATGGCCGCGTTGCCCCGCGATGAGGTGCTGAGCCGGTGGGCGCAGGGACGTACGGCGCTGGGCAAGGCCCTGGCCGAACTCCCCGCCGGTCAGAAGATGCCGTGGTTCGGGCCTCCGATGTCCGCAGCCTCGATGGCGACCGCACGGTTCATGGAGACCTGGGCCCATGCGCTGGATGTCTACGACGCCGCGGGCGAGCACCCCGAGGCCACCGACCGGATCAAGCACGTGGCCCATCTCGGCGTCCGCACCCGCAACTTCGCCTTCAGCGTGCACGAGGAAGAGCCGCCCGCCGAGGAGTTCCGGGTGGAGCTGACCGCGCCGAGCTTCGAGCGCACCGGCGAGGTCTGGACCTGGGGCCCGGAGGATGCCGCGCAACGCGTGTCCGGCAGTGCCCTGGACTTCTGCAGGCTGGTGACGCAGCGGGTCAACCGCGCCGACACCGCGCTGGTCGCAGTCGGCGCCGACGCCGAACGCTGGCTCCAGATCGCCCAGGCCTTCGCCGGCCCGGCCGGTGGCGGACGGGACGCCGCATGAGCCAACCTCTGCGGATCGGCAACTGTTCGGGCTTCTATGGCGACCGGTTCTCCGCGATGCGCGAGCAACTCGAGGGAGGACCGCTCGACGTCCTCACCGGTGACTACCTGGCCGAGCTGACCATGCTCATCCTCGGCAAGGACACGATGAAGGACCCGACGTTGGGGTACGCGCGAACCTTCGTGCGACAACTCGAGGACAGCCTGGGGCTGGCGCTGGAGCGCGGCGTCAAGATCGTCAGCAACGCCGGTGGCCTCAACCCCGCCGGGCTGGCCGAGCGCATCCGCGAGGTCGCCAAGGGACTCGGTCTCGACCCGCAGGTCGCGCACGTCGAGGGAGACGACCTGCGTCCCCTCGGCCTCTTCGAAGGCGCCCTCACCGCCAACGCCTACCTCGGCGGGTTCGGGATCGCGGCAGCCCTGACCTCCGGTGCCGACATCGTGGTGACCGGACGAGTCACCGACGCCAGCGTCGTGGTCGGCCCGGCTATCGCCCACCACGGTTGGACGCAGACCTCCTATGACGAACTCGCCGGTGCCGTTGTCGCCGGACACGTCATCGAGTGCGGCACGCAGGCGACCGGCGGGAACTTCTCCGGCTTCCGGCAACTCATCAAGGCCGGCATGGATCCCGCTCAACCGTTGGGCTTTCCGATCGCCGAGGTCGCCGCCGACGGCTCGTGCGTGATCACCAAACACGAGGGCACCGGCGGCGCGGTCACGCTCGACACGGTCACGGCCCAACTGGTCTATGAGATCCAGTCGACGCGCTACCTCAACCCAGACGTCACCACCGACCTGGCGTCGATCCGGCTCGAGCAGGCCGGGCCCGACCAGGTGGCGATCTCCGGTGTTCAGGGCACGCCACCCCCGGAGCGTCTCAAGGTCTGCGTCAACGAACTCGGCGGATTCCGCAACCAGGTCGAGTTCGTGCTGACCGGGCTCGACATCGACGAGAAGGCCGAGTGGGTCCGCGGACAGCTCACCCCCGCCCTCACGGCACGCGACGTCACGTGGTCACGGATCGCGGCGCCGCGACCCGATGCCGACACCGAGGAAGGCGCCTCGGTGCTGCTGCGCTGCTCGGTGATGGACAGCCAGGCCGACCCGGTCGGCCGCGCCTTCACCGGTCCGGCCGTCGAACTCGCGCTGGCGTCCTACCCCGGGTTCACGATGACCACGCCGCCCCAGCAGCCCACGCCGTACGGCGTCTACCGACCCGAGTACGTCGACCGCGCGCAGGTGCAGCACACGGTGGTCCACGCCGACGGCCGTCGCGAGCACATCGCCGACCCGACCGAGTTCTCGACAGTCGATCCGACCGAGGGTCTGCGACCCTCGCCCTATCCGGCGCCGGCCGACTCCCTGAATCGCCGGATGCCGTTGGGCACGTTCGTGCACGCGCGTTCGGGCGACAAGGGCGGTGACGCCAACATCGGTCTCTGGGTCACCAACGACGCGGCCTCGACGGGGTCGAGCGCCGAGGAACTGCGCGAGGCCCGAGCCACCTGGCTGGCCAAGATGATCAGCCCCCGCAAGATCCGCGAACTGCTCCCCGAGGCCGCCGACCTCGAGGTCGAGGTCTATGTCCTGCCCAACCTGGGCGGGGTCAACGTCATCATCCGCGGCCTCCTCGGCGAGGGCGTCGCCGCCTCGACCAGGTTCGACCCGCAGGCCAAGGGGTTGGGCGAGTGGCTGCGCTCGCGGACCGTGCACATCCAAGAGCGGTTGCTCTCGTGAGCGCCACCCGTGACTTGGGGGCGGAGTTTGTCCGCCGCGAGGTGGCGCCGCACCTGCAGGAGTGGGAGGACGTCGGCACCCTGCCGCGTGAACTCCACCGGGTCGCCGGCAAGCAGGGACTGCTCGGCATCGCCTTCCCCGAAGAGGTGGGCGGCCAGGGCGGCGACCTGCTCGACTCGGTCGAACTCCAAGAGGGCATGTTCGCCGACGGTGCCTCCAGTGGCTTGGTCGCCGGGCTGTTCACCAGCGGCATCGCCCTGCCGCACATGGTCAGTCACTGGGCCGCTTCGGGCAACGCGGATCTCATCGACCGCTTCGTCCGACCGACCTTGGCGGGCGAGACCATCGGGTCGCTGGCCATCACCGAACCCGGTGGCGGGTCCGACGTCGCGGGCATCCGCACCACGGCCGTGCGTGACGGGGACTTCTATGTCGTCAACGGCGCCAAGACCTTCATCACCAGCGGAGTCCGGGCGGACTTCGTCACCACCGCCGTCCGCACCGGCGGCCCGGGCCACGGCGGCGTCTCGTTGCTGGTCGTCGAAGCCGGAACTCCCGGGTTCACCGTCGACCGATCGTTGCGCAAGATGGGCTGGCACTGCTCGGACACCGCCGAGTTGTCCTATGTAGACGTGCGGGTTCCGGTCGCCAACCTGGTGGGCGAGGAGAACACCGGCTTCTATCAGATCGCCGAGCAGTTCGTGGTCGAGCGGATCGCGTTGGCGGTCCACGCCTACGGCATCGCCACGCGTTCACTGGAACTGACCGCGGACTACTGCCGCGAGCGTGAGACGTTCGGCAAGCCGCTGGTCGCCAACCAGGTGGTGCGCCACCAACTCGTCGAGATGCGTCGGCAGGTCGAGGTGGCGCGCACCTATACGCGCGCGGTGGCCGCACGCCACGTGGCCGGAGAGAACGTGATCGCCGAGGCCTGCCTGGCCAAGCAAACCGCCTGCGAGGCGGCGACGTATGTCTGTGACAAGGCGGTGCAACTGCATGGCGGCACCGGATACATGCATGGGACCGAGGTGGAGCGGCACTACCGCGACGCCCGGATCCTGCCCATCGGAGGAGGAGCGACCGAAGTGCTGACTGATCTGGCTGCGAAGTTGTTGGGGTACGCGTCGTGAGTGGCCTGGGGGGTGAGGTCTCGGTGCACATCGAGGCACCGCCGAAGGACGTCTGGGCGCTGATCACCGACGTGACGAGGATCGGTGAGTTCTCACCCGAGACCATCGCCGGCAAATGGACCCGCGGGTCCACCGGGCCCGAGGTGGGCGCCTCGTTCGCCGGCCAGGTCAAGCGCAACGGTGTCGGCCCGACGTACTGGTCGCCGTGCACGGTGACCAAATGCGTGGAGAACGAACTGTTCGAGTTCGCGGTCGGCACGGACTCGGTCAAGCTCAACAACTGGGGCTACCGACTGGAGGCTGAGGGGGCCGGGACCAAGGTCACCGAGTACTTCAGGCTCGAACCCGCACTGCCGATGCGCTTGTACTGGATGGTGCTGGGCCGCCTGCGTGGACGCACCAACGAGAAGGGGATGCGCGCCACGCTGGAGGGGATGAAGAAGGTTCTCGAGGCATGACCAACCGTGCGGCCATGCTCGACAAGCTCGCATCACTCGATGAGGAGCACGCCCTGGCGGTGCTCGGTGGCGGGGAGAAGTACGTCGCCCGCCACCATGAACGCGGCAAACTGCTGCCGCGGGAGCGGATCGAACTGCTCATCGACGAAGGCTCGGCGTTCCTCGAACTCTCGCCGCTGGCCGGCTGGGGCTCCGACTTCGCCGTCGGCGCCTCGGTCGTGACCGGCATCGGTGTCATCGAAGGCGTCGAGTGCATGATCACCGCCAACGACCCCACGGTGAAGGGCGGCGCCAGCAACCCGTGGACGGTCAAGAAGATCTTCCGCGCCTCCCAGATCGCCGAGGAGAACGGCCTGCCCTCGGTCTCCTTGGTCGAGTCCGGCGGTGCGGATCTGCCCACGCAGAAGGAGATCTTCATCCCCGGCGGCAAGCTCTTCCGCGACATCACCCGCGCCTCGGCCCGCAAGCAGCCGACGATCGCGCTGGTCTTCGGCAACTCCACCGCCGGTGGTGCCTACGTGCCGGGCATGTCCGACTACACGGTGATGGTCAAGGAGCAGGCCAAGGTCTTCCTCGGCGGACCGCCCCTGGTCAAGATGGCCACCGGTGAGGAGTCCGACGACGAGTCGCTGGGCGGCGCCGAGATGCACGCGCGCACCAGTGGATTGGCCGACTACCTGGCCGAGGACGAGCGGGACGCCATCAGGATCGGCCGGCGCATCGTGGCCCGGCTCAACTGGCGCAAGGCGACCGCGCCCCCGGCGCATGACTGGGCCGAGCCGGACGCCGACCCCGACGAACTGCTCGACCTCATCCCGACCGACCTCAAGGAACCCTTCGACCCGCGCGAGGTGATCGCCCGGATCTGTGACGGCGTCTCGGCGACCAACGGCGCCGTCTTCGACGAGTTCAAGCCGCTCTATGGCCCCTCACTGGTGGTCGGCTGGGCCAAACTGCATGGCCGCCCGATCGGCATCCTCGCCAACGCGCAGGGGGTGCTGTTCAGCGAGGAGGCGCAGAAGGCGACCCAGTTCGTCCAACTCGCCAACCAGACCGACACCCCGCTGCTGTTCTTGCACAACACCACCGGCTACATGGTCGGCAAGGACTACGAGCAGGGCGGCATCATCAAGCACGGGGCGATGATGATCAACGCGATCAGCAACTCCACCGTCCCGCACCTCAGCGTCATCATGGGCGCGTCCTACGGTGCCGGGAACTACGGCATGAACGGCCGCGCTTTCGACCCGCGCTTCCTGTTCACCTGGCCCTCGGCCAAGTCCGCGGTGATGGGCCCGGCCCAACTCGCCGGCGTCCTCGAGATCGTCGCCCAGCAGTCCGCCGAGGCCAAGGGACAGCCCTTCGACGCCGAAGGCTTCAAGGCCATCAAGGAGGTCGTCGAGGCTCAGATCGAGGAGCAGTCGATGCCCTACTTCCTCTCCGGGATGCTCTACGACGACGGCGTCATCGACCCCCGCGACACCCGCACCATCCTCGGCATCTGCCTCTCGGTGATCGAGAACATGCCTTATGCCGGCACCGACCGATTCGGGGTGTTCCGACCGTGACCTCCACCCCACGACGTTCTTCTCTCCCCCGCTTCGCTCCTCCGCGAACAACGCCGCGGGGACCCCGAAACCCATGGGTTGGTGTCTCATGATCAAGCGACTGATGGTGGCCAACCGGGCCGAGATCGCGTCCCGGGTGTTCCGCACCTGCCGGCTTCTCGGCATCGAGACCGTGGCGATCCACTCCGACGCGGATGCGGGTCTGCCGTACGTCGGCGAGGCCGACCACGCCGTTCATCTGCCCGGCAACACCCCGGCCGAGACCTATCTCGATGTCGACGCCGTGCTGGCCGCGGCCAAGGCCGCCGGCGCCGACGCCATCCACCCGGGCTACGGCTTCCTCTCCGAGAACGCCGCGTTCGCCCGCGCGGTCGAGGCGGCCGGTCTGATCTGGGTCGGCCCGACTCCCGAGTCGATCGAGCAGATGGGCTCCAAGATCGGCGCCAAGGACCTCATGCGCGCCGCGGGTGTCCCCGTGCTCGAAGCCCCGGCCGAGCCGACCGAGGCCGACCTGCCGCTGCTCGTCAAGGCCTCAGCCGGTGGCGGCGGACGAGGCATGCGCATCGTGCGTGCGCTCGCCGACCTGCCGGGCGAGATCGCAACCGCGGAGGCGGAGGCGGCCTCGGCGTTCGGTGATGGCACCGTGTTCGTCGAGCCGTACGTGGAGAACAGCCGTCACGTCGAAGTCCAGGTCGTCGGCGACGGCCGAGGCGACGTCGTCGTCTTCGGCGAGCGCGACTGCTCGATCCAGCGTCGCCACCAGAAAGTGGTGGAGGAGGCTCCGGCGCCCGGCATCTCCGAGGCGGTCCGCGCGGCCCTGCACGAGGCGGCCCGCAATGCCGCCGCCGCCGTGGACTACCGCGGCGCGGGGACGGTCGAGTTCCTCTATGACCCGGCGACGGGGCGGTTCTTCTTCCTCGAGATGAACACGCGCCTCCAGGTCGAGCACCCGGTTAGCGAGTTGGTCCACGACGTCGACCTGGTCGCGCTACAGATCGCCGTGGCCGAGGGCGGGTCGCTGCCCAGCGCGCAAGCCTCGGCCGGACACGCCATCGAGGTCCGTCTCTATGCCGAGGACCCGGCGGCGGACTACCAGCCGCAGAGCGGAACGCTCACCATGATCGATTTCCCCGGTCAGCCGGGGATTCGTGTGGACTCTGGCTACCAGAGTGGCAGCAGTGTCTCGACGCACTACGACGCGATGCTGGCCAAGGTCATCGCCCACGCTCCGACCCGCGAGCAGGCCGCCCGCCGGTTGGCCGCCGCGTTGGCGCGAGCAAAGATCCACGGGCTGGTCACCAACCGCGACATGCTCGTCGCGGTGCTCCGCGACCCGGCCTTCCTCGCCGGCGAGGTCCACACGGCGTTCTTGGAAGGCCACCACACCGACCCACCGACTCACCCGGGCCAGGGCGACGCGGCGGTGGCCGCGGCACTCGCGCTCGCCGAGCGGACGCGCGAGCGGCGGACGGTTCAGCGCGGCATCCCCGTCGCCTACCGCAACGTGGTCTCGCAGCCGCAGGTCACCGACTTCGAGGACGGCGCCGGCCGAGAGCTGAGGGTCGAGTGGTTCGGCGGCCGCGACGGCTACACCGTCGAAGGCCTCACGGTCGTGGACGCTGCCGTCGAGCTGGTCACCCTGGAGCGCGAGGGGCTGCGGACGTCATACGAAGTGAGGGTCCAGGGCCACGATCCTGATGACGTCCACCGTGACATCCACCGTGACATCCGCTGTGACGTCGACTGGCCCGGCGGGCACCTCGCGCTCGCCGTCAAGCCGCGGTTCGTGGACCCGGCGGACGCGGTGGCCACCGGCAGTCTGCTCGCCCCGATGCCGGGGACGGTCATCAGCGTGGACGTCGAGGCCGGCCAGAGCGTCGAGGCCGGGCAGACCGTCCTGGTCCTCGAGGCCATGAAGATGCAGCACCGCGTGAACGCGCCGGCCTCCGGCACGGTCACCGAGATCGATGTGAAACCGGGAGACCAGGTGGCGGCAGGAGCCGTCCTAGCGGTGGTCTCGACAGGCTCGACCAACGAGGAGATGCAATGACCAACGCGTTCAGCGAGACCGAGGAGCGCCAGGCGCTGCGCCGAGAGGTGGCCAAACTGGCCGGCAAGTTCGGCCGGGACTGGTTCGTGGAGAAGGCCCGCTCCGGTGAGAAGACCACCGAGCTGTGGCTGGAGTTGGGCAAGAACGGATACCTCGGCATCAACATGCCGGAGGAGTACGGCGGCGGAGGCGGCGGCATCGGCGACATCGCCGCGGTCTGCGAGGAGTTGGCCGGGCAGGGATGCCCGATGCTGCTCATGGTCGTCAGCCCCGCCATCTGCGGCACGATCATCACTCGCTACGGCACCGAGGAGCAGAAGCGCCGCTGGCTCCCCGGGATCTGCGACGGAACCTCCACGATGGCCTTCGCGATCACCGAACCCGATGCCGGCACCAACACCCACAACATCTCGACCACGGCCCGGCGCGACGGCGACGAATGGGTGCTCAACGGCCGCAAGATCTACATCTCCGGTGTCGACGAGGCCGACAACGTGCTGGTCGTGGCCCGCGCCGAGGACGCCAAGACCGGCAAGGTCAAGCCGGTGCTGTTCGTCGTCCCGACCGACGCCGAGGGCTTCGAGGCCAAGGCGATCCCGATGGAGATCGTCAGCCCCGAACTCCAGTTCACCGTCTTCCTCGACGACGTGCGACTGCCCGCCGACGCCATCGTGGGCGATGAGGACGGCGGCCTGGTGCAACTGTTCGCCGGCCTCAACCCCGAGCGGATCATGGCGGCCTCGTTCTCCACCGGCCTGGCGCGGTTCGCACTCGACGCGGCGGCGAAGTACGCCAAGGAACGCCACGTGTTCAAGGACGCCATCGGGGCCCACCAGGCCATCGCGCACCCGCTGGCTCAGAGCCACATCGAGATCGAGATGGCCCGGCTGATGACGCAGAAGGCGGCAGCCCTCTATGACGCCGGCGACGACATGGGTGCCGGTGAGGCGGCCAACATGGCGAAGTACGCCGCTGCCGAGGCGGCCTGCGACGCCGCGGACCGGGCCGTGCAGACCCACGGCGGCAACGGGATCACCCAGGAGTACGGCATGGCCGGCCTTCTCGTGGCGACCCGCGCCGGTCGTATCGCCCCGGTCAGCCGCGAGATGATCCTCAACTTCATCGCGATGCACTCCCTGGGGCTGCCCAAGTCGTACTGAGGGGGGCGCGCTGTGAGGGGCGGGGTAGCGTCGAGTCGTGGACTCAGGATGTGCGGCATTGATGACCATCGCTCCTGACGTCGAGGAGGCCTTCGGGCGGCTCACCGAGATCCGCCCCTCGGGGGTCCATGACGAGACGCTCGAGTCCGCGGCCGTGCGCCGGTTCGCCGAGCAGTTCGGGGCCGACGTCTCGGCGATCGACGACGGCCAGCGCGACGACTTCGTGCTGGCCACCGGCGATCGTCAGTTCGACGTGGCCCAGATGGTGTGGATCGCCGATGTGGCGCCGCGCCTGCGGGCGGGTCTCGACGCGCTCTTCGGTGCAGCCGAGTGGCCGGAGCCGGCCCGTCGCTATCCGGTCGCCAGCGTGTGGTCGATCATCGAGGTCTTCATGACCTCGGTGGCCCGGCTCACCGCCCTGGATGCGACGACCACCGAACTCATCCGGCTGCGCGGCGCCCGCCAACACAACTGCCGACTGTGCGCATCTCGACGCTCGGCCCAAGCGATCGAGGCCGGCGCTGGTGACCCGGAGTTCGCGGCGGTCGACGACTACGCCGACAGTGACCTACCTGAGGCCACCAAGGTGGCGCTCGCGCTTGTCGACGCGTTGATCTGGACACCGACCGCGATTCCGGAGCAGGTCGTCGCCGACGTGCGTGAGCACCTCAGCGACGCCCAGGCCGTGGAGGTGGTCCTCGACGTCGCCCGCAACGCCGCCAACAAGATCGCGGTCGCGCTGGGTGCCGATGCGCCCGAGGTGACCGATGGTGTGCAGCTGTTCACCACCGATGCCGA
>JBFIDC010000077.1:0-11871 GCA_041581495.1 Nocardioides sp.
CGGACCAATCGCATCGACGACCGCGTCGACGTCGGCCTGGGTGGAACCGTGACCCAGGGAGAAGCGCAACGAGTGCCGCGCCTGGTTCTCATCGCAGCCCATCGCCAACAGCACGTGCGAGGGCTGAGCGACCCCTGCCGAGCAGGCCGATCCTGTCGAGCACTCGATTCCTCGGGCATCGAGCAGCATGAGCAGCGAGTCCCCCTCACACCCGGGGAAGCCCAGGTGCGCGTTGCCCGGGAGCCGGTGCACCCCGATGGGATCGGTGCGGCCCCCGTGAAGGTGGGCGTCCGGGACGACGTCGATGACCCTGCGCACCAGATCGTCGCGCAATGCCCCCACGCGGTCCGCGTGCTCGACTTGTTCCTTGACGGCCAGTTCGACCGCGGCCGCGAACCCGGCGATCGCGGGCGGGTCGATCGTGCCGCTGCGGATGTCGCGCTCCTGACCACCGCCATGGATCAACGGGGTGACCGCGAGTTCGCGGCGGACGATCAGCGCACCGACCCCGAACGGCCCACCGATCTTGTGGCTGGCCAGGGTGAGCGCGTCGACACCGGAGGCGGCGAAGTCCACGGGCACCGAACCCACCGCCTGCACGGCGTCGGTGTGGACGGGGATGCCGTGCTCGGCAGCGATCGCGACGATCTCTTCGACGGGCTGGAGTGTGCCCACCTCGTTGTTGGCCCACATCACCGAGATCAACGAGACCGGCGGGTCGGCCACGAGTTCGCGGACGTGCTCGAGGTCGACGCGTCCCGTCGAGTCGACGCGGACGAGCCGGACCTCGGCGCCCTGGGCCTCGAGCCAGTTGGTCGGATCGAGGACTGCGTGGTGCTCGACGGCGGAAGTGATGAGCCGCGCCTGCGGCCCCATCTGGGCCACTCGCTGCCAGTGGATGCCCTTGATGGCGAGGTTGTCGGCCTCGGTGCCGCCGGAGGTGAAGACCACCTCGCTGGGGCGACAGTTCATCGCGGCGGCGATCGACTCGCGGGACTCCTCGACCACCCGGCGGGCGCGGCGGCCCGAGGCGTGCAGGGAGCTCGGATTGCCCACGTCGCGCAGGTGATGGGCCATCGCCTCGATCGCCGCGGGCACCATGGGGGTGGTCGCGGCGTGGTCGAGGTAGTGCGTCACCTCGGATCCGGTGGACGCTGATTCGATCGACATATCGCCCTCAAGCCTACGGCGCACCGTGTTCACCGCCGCGCCACCGTCGCGATCACGGCTCGGTGGTCGCTGCCGGCGATGACGATCGTGCGCGAGTCCGTGACGCTCAGTCGCGGCCCGACCAGGACGTGGTCGAGTTGGAACAGCGCTGGTGGGCTGACTCCCGGGAAGGGCGTGATGCCGTTGCTGGGCCAGGTGGGGCTCCAACCCGCGTTGACCCGCTCCAGGGAATCGGCCCAGCCCGCGTCGTACCAAGCCCGCATCTCGGCGTGATCCGAGGACGCATTCAGATCGCCGAGGACCAGGTCGGCCCCGGCGCTCTCGGCCGCCGCGCGCAGGATGCGGTGCTCGGATTGCCACGTGGAGGCCGCCATCGCCACCGGAGCCGTCGGGTGCGCGGCGATCAGCGTCAGCGGGTCGTCCCCGCCGTCGGGATCGGAGACCTCGACCTGCCAGGACTGGAAGTTGGTGGGCAGACGGGTCGCTCCGGTCAGCGGGTCACGAGCAAAGACCATCGTGCCGTCCACGGCGCCGTTGGGTTCTCCGACGCGGAACGGCAGCAGGTCGTCGATCCCCGCCGCCTCGAGGGCCCGCAGTGCCCCGAAGGTGATCTCTTCGAAGACCGCGACCTGGACGTCGTCGGTTTCGATAACCTCCACCAACTGGTCGGCATCGGCGGCGCCGGCATACAGATTGGCGTTGAGCACCACCAGCGGCGTCGACCCGGCCGCCGGCCGCGGGTTGTCGCCGACGAAGGCCGGCGCCAGCCACCACAGGTGGGCGCCCAGCGGGACGAGCAGTGCGACCAGGACGCCCGCCACGGTGCGCCTGGGCCCGGCGTGGCCGAGGATGAGCGCGACCACCAGCATGAGGAGCGCGACGACATAGAGCGGCACCGCCAGGGGCGTGAACGACTGGATGCGAACCGCTGGACCGGCCGAACTGTCGATGAGCCGGTTGAGGGTCAGAGGCAACGCGGGGAGGAGCAGGGCACCGAAGGCGAGCCAGAACAGCAGTCGGGTCACGCGCATGGCGCACCCTTCACGGGTCGATCCTCACAGCAGCACCAGGTCGTCGCGGTGGACGACCTCACGCTCGTAGCCGGCTCCCAGTTCGCGCTTGAGGTCGTGGGAACTGCGGCCCAGTAGGCCCGGCAGTTCGGTGGCGTCGAAGTTGACCAGCCCCCGGGCCACGGCAACGCCGTCCTCGCCGGCGATGTCGACAGGGTCGCCTGCGGTGAACGAGCCGACCACGCCGGTGATGCCCGCGGCCAGCAGCGATGCGCGCGCGTGGGTGACCGCCCGCACCGCGCCCTCGTCGAGCAACAGGGTGCCCCGCGGGTCGGTCGCGTGGGCCAGCCACAGCAGCCGAGTGGGACGCCGGCGGCCGGTGGGGTGGAACAACGTGCCGATCTGCTCGCCGGCCAGCGCCGCGCTCGCTTGGTGCGCCGCGGCCAGCACCGCGGGAATGCCCGCGCCGGTCGCGATCTTGGCGGCCTCGAGTTTGGTCTGCATGCCGCCGGTGCCGACTCCAGCGGGTCCGGCACGGCCGATCTGCACGCCTTCGAGGTCCGCGGGCCCCCTCACGTCGCTGATCAGGCGGCTGTTCGGGAGATCCGGGGCCGCGTCGTACAGACCGTCGACGTCGGAGAGCAGCACCAACACGTCGGCGTGCACCAGGTGCGCCACGAGTGCCGCGAGCCGGTCGTTGTCACCGAAGCGGATCTCGGAGGTCGCGACGGTGTCGTTCTCGTTGACGATCGGCAGCACGCCGAGCTCGAGCAGTTTGGCCATCGTCTGGTAGGCGTTGCGGTAGTGCGCGCGGCGGGTGACGTCGTCGGCCGAGAGCAGCACCTGGCCGGCGATCAGCCCGTGCCGTGCCAGCTCTTCGGTGTAGCGGTGCACGAGCAGTCCTTGCCCCACCGAGGCGGCCGCCTGCTGGGCGGGCAGCGCCCGAGGACGGCTGGCCAAACCGAGCGGGGCAAGCCCCGCCGCGATCGCACCGGAGGAGACCAGCACGACCTCGACCCCGCGCGCTCGGGCCGAGGCCAGGGCGTCGACCAGGGCACTCATCCGCACCGGATCGATGCCGCCTGCCGCTGACGTCAGGGACGACGAGCCGACCTTGACCACCACTCGTTTGGCAGTGGTGACCTCACTCCTCATCGAAGCTCCCGATGGGTGCGGGCGGGTCGGCGTCCGGGTCCTCCTCCGAACCGATCTCATACGACATCGGGCCGGCTGGACTGGCCGGGCTGGCCTTGCGCGCCTCGCGCAGCCGACGAGCCACGTCAGCGCGCGTCTCACCCTCGCTGCGGTCGGGCATCGCCTCATCGATCTCGCGACGCATCCGGGCCGCAGGACGGGACTCATCGAAGCGCTGGTCCTCGCCGCGGCGACCGAGCATCTCGGCGCCCGCGAGCACGCTGGGCTTGAAGTCGAAGACCACCGAGTTGTCGTCGCGGCCGATCAGCACCGTGTCGCCCTCCTGGGCACCCTGCTCGAGCAGTTCGGTCTCGACGCCGAGTCGGTCGAGGCGATCGGCAAGGAAGCCGACTGCCTCGTCGTTGCTGAAGTCGGTCTGTCGGACCCACCGCTCCGGCTTGGCCCCACGGACCCGCCAGCCTTCACTGGTGCGCGTGACAGAGAAGTCATCTCCCCCGTCGGCGCTCGGGGGCCGGAGCACGATGCGGGTCGCCTCCACCGTCGGGACGGCGGCACGGGCAGCGCTGACCAGTTCGGCCATCGCGAAGGTCAGTTCGCGCACGCCCTCACCCGACGCCGCAGAGATCGGGAAGACCCGCAGGCCCCGCGCGCGAAGGTCATCGATCACGATGTCGGAGATCCCGCGACCATCGGGGACGTCGATCTTGTTGAGGGCCACGAGCCTGGGCCGGTCCTCGAGCCCGCCGTGGTTGGCCAACTCGCCCTCGATGATGTCGAGGTCATCGAGAGGGTTGCGCCCCGGCTCCATCGTGGCGGTGTCGACGACGTGGACCAGCGCGGCGCAGCGTTCCACGTGCCGCAAGAACTCGTGGCCGAGGCCACGGCCTTCGCTGGCCCCCTCGATCAGACCGGGAACGTCGGCAACGGTGAACGTCACCTCGCCCGCCTGCACGACGCCGAGGTTGGGCACCAACGTGGTGAAGGGATAGTCGGCGATCTTGGGCCTGGCGCGCGAGATCGCCGCGATCAGGCTCGACTTGCCGGCACTGGGGAAGCCCACCAGCCCCACGTCTGCGACAACCTTGAGCTCGAGCAGGATCTCGAGCTCGTCGCCGGGTTCACCCAGCAGTGCGAAGCCGGGCGCCTTGCGCTTGCTCGAGGCCAGCGCGGCATTGCCGAGGCCGCCGCGCCCGCCCTGGGCGATGACCATCTCGGTGCCGGGCCCGACCAGATCGGCGAGCACTTCGCCCGAGCGGTCGCGCACCACGGTGCCGTCGGGAACCGGGAGCACCAGGTCGGCACCGTGACCGCCGTTGCGGTGACCGCCGGCGCCGTGACCGCCGCTCTCGGCCCGCCGCTTGGGGCTGTGGTGGTAGTCCACCAACGTGGTGACGTCGGGGTCCACCCGCAAGATCACCGATCCTCCGGGTCCCCCATTGCCGCCGTCGGGGCCGCCGAGCGGCTTGAACTTCTCGCGGTGGACCGAGGCCACGCCATGCCCGCCGCGACCCGCGGCGACGTGCAGTGTCACCTGGTCGACGAAGGTCGGAATGGCCATGTCAGGTCCTCAGTTCGGTGGAACGTGGTGGTCTGGAAACGACGAAAGGCGCCCCAAACGGGACGCCCTTCGTTGCAGTCGGTATGACTAATTCAGGCGTCGTCGCCTGGCACGATGTTGACCACACGGCGACCGCGACGGGTGCCGAACTCGACGGCACCGCTCACGAGCGCGAACAGCGTGTCGTCGCCGCCGCGACCGATGCCGCTGCCGGGGTGGAAGTGGGTGCCGCGCTGGCGCACGATGATCTCGCCGGCGCTGACGACCTGGCCGCCGAAGCGCTTGACGCCGAGACGCTGGGAGTTTGAATCGCGGCCGTTCTTGGTGGACGCCGCGCCCTTTTTATGTGCCATCAGATGTCCTTGTGGGGTGAGGGTCCGCTCAGGCGGAGATCTTGGTGACCTTGACCTGGGTGTACTTCTGGCGGTGACCCTGGCGCTTCTTGTAGCCGGTCTTGTTCTTGAACTTCTGGATCACGATCTTGGGACCCTTGGTGGCGCCCAGGACCTCGACCGTCACCGAGGCCTTGCCCAGCTTGGCGGCATCGCTGGTGACGGTCTCGCCGTCGACCAGGAGCACGACTGGGAGGGCGAGCGAGTCGCCGACCTGGGTCGAGATCTTGTCGATCTCGATGACGTCGCCGACGGCAACCTTCTGCTGCTTGGCGCCTGCGCGCACGATCGCGTACACCGCGGTCTCCTCGGTTGATGCTGTGGTGTCTGAATGAAACTTGCTTGAACTACGCCTTGCGGCGGGTGTGGGCGCACGACGCGCACCAAGGGTCGATCCTACGGACCGGCAGGGTCAGGCGCAAAACGCGCACGCCCTCGACCGCCTGTGGGGCTATCGCTTCCGCCCTCGCCGCTTCACGGGGACGTGGCTGACGACGGGCACGGCCTCGGCCGCCTCACCCTCGGCCGCTGGGTCCGCCTCCGGTTCCAGGCTGGA
The DNA here is from genome assembly GCA_041581495.1 of Nocardioides sp. GTDB lineage: Bacteria > Actinomycetota > Actinomycetes > Propionibacteriales > Nocardioidaceae > Nocardioides. Next base: position 5,842 of record JBFIDC010000077.1, read on the forward strand.
TTCCGGGCTGGATTCCGGGCTCGATTCCGGACTGGATTCCGGACTCAAATCCGGACCGGAGTCGAGGCCCGGTTCGGCCTCGGCAGTGCCCGGCTCAACGATACCGTCGGCAGGCGGTTCGCCGACGACGCCGGTGGGCACCTCGGTGACCTCGGGGGCCGGTGTCGGCTCCGGCGAGGTGGTCGCCGTCCGCGTCCCGCTGCGACGGCGGGTGCGCACCACGACCTTGGGCGGCTCCGGTGATTCAGCCGGAGTCTCCACGGGGGTCTCGGCCGGTGTCTCGGCAGGAGTCTCCACCGGGGTCTCGGCCGGTGTCTCGGCCGGTGTCTCGGCCGGAGTCTCCACCGCGGTCTCAGGCTGGGTCTCGGGCTGGGTCTGGGACGGGGCAGCGTCGCTTCCCGCTTCCGGTGCGGCCGCGGGTGCGCCATCGTGCGACTCGACCTTGGTGACATCCACCGGCTCAGCAGTGGAGTTGTCCTCGCTCGAGGCGGTGTCGGCCTCCGCGTGCTCGCGCGCCATGGCGGCGACATCAGCGGGACTGGGCACGGCGGCCTTGACCGGCGCCGGCCCATCCTCGCCCTGTCCACGGCCTCGGCCACCGCGGCTGCGGCGATTGCCGCCTCCACCGCCGCCGTTGCCTCCACCGTTGCCTCCACCGCGTCGGGAGTCGTCCTCGACGCGCTTGGACTCAACGGGCATGTCGTGCAGGGTCAGCCCGCGGCCACCGCAGTGCTCGCAGTTCTCACTGAAGGCCTCCAGCAGGCCGGTGCCGATCCGCTTGCGCGTCATCTGCACCAGACCGAGGGAGGTGACTTCGGCGACCTGGTGCCGGGTCCTGTCGCGTCCGAGGCACTCGACCATGCGGCGCAGCACGAGGTCGCGGTTGGATTCCAGAACCATGTCGATGAAGTCCACGACGATGATGCCGCCGATGTCGCGCAACCGCAGTTGGCGCACAACCTCTTCGGCGGCCTCGAGGTTGTTCTTGGTGACCGTCTCTTCGAGGTTGCCGCCCGAGCCGGTGAACTTGCCGGTGTTGACGTCGACGACGGTCATCGCCTCGGTGCGGTCGATGACCAGCGAACCACCGGAGGGCAGCCAGACCTTGCGGTCGAGGCCCTTGGCGATCTGCTCGTCGACGCGGTAGGTCGAGAAGATGTCGACGCCGTTGTGCTCGGCGGGCGTGTAGCGCTCCAGCCGCTCTTCGAGGTCGGGCGCAACACCGGTGACGTAGTCCTTGACGGTGCCCCAGGTGTCCTCCCCCTGGATCACCAACTTGTTGAAGTCCTCGGTGAACAGGTCGCGGACGACCTTGAGGGTCAGGTCCGGCTCGCCGTAGAGCAACTTGGGCGCGTTGCCCTTGGCTTGCGCCTCGATCTCTTCCCAGCGAGCCTTCAGGCGCTCGACGTCGCGCGTGAGCTCCTCCTCGCTGGCTCCTTCGGCCGCGGTGCGCACGATGACGCCCGCAGTGTCGGGGACGATCTCCTTCAGGAGCGTCTTGAGCCGAGTGCGTTCGGTGTCGGGGAGTTTGCGTGAGATTCCGCTGGTGGTCCCGTCCGGCACATAGACCAAGAACCTGCCGGCCAGGGAGATCTGGCTGGTGAGCCGGGCACCCTTGTGGCCGATCGGGTCCTTGGAGACCTGCACCAGGACCGCCTGGCCGGAGGAAAGCACCGACTCGACCTTGCGCGGCTGGCCCTCCTTGTGACCCAGCGCGGACCAGTTGACCTCGCCGGCGTAGAGAACCGCGTTGCGTCCGCGTCCGATGTCGATGAAGGCGGCCTCCATGGAGGGCAGCACGTTCTGCACGCGTCCGAGATAGACATTGCCGATCAACGAGGCCTGCGACTCCCGGGCGACGTAGTGCTCGACGAGCACCTTGTCCTCGAGGACGCCGATCTGGGTCAGATCGTCACGCTGGCGAATCACCATGACGCGATCGACGGACTCGCGGCGGGCCAAGAACTCGGCCTCGCTGACGATCGGAGCGCGGCGGCGGCCGGCCTCACGGCCCTCACGGCGGCGTTGCTTCTTGGCCTCGAGTCGGGTCGACCCGGACAGCGAGGCGATCTGGTCCTCGGCGGCGCGGGGCTTGCGGACCCGGGTGACGGTGTTGCCGTCGCCCGAATCGTCGTCGCCCTCCTCGCCGGCGCGGCGGCGGCGACGACGGCGACGCGAGTTGCTGTCGCCCCCGGAGTCGCCTCCATCAGAGCCTGCCTCGGAGTCGCCATCAGGGCCGGAGTTCTTGGACCCCGAGTTGTCACCCGCGTTGTTGCCGGACTTGTTGCCCGAGTTGTTGCCGGACTTGTTGCCCGAGTTGTTGCCCGAGTTGTTGCCGGAGTTGCGAGACGCGGAGCCCTCGCCGTCTTCGCCACCGGCGTTCTCTGCGCCTGAACCGTCACCTGGCTTGCGGCGGCGACGACCACCTCGACGGCGACGACGGCGGGCACCACCTTCGGATTGCTCACCGCCCTCTGCGGAGTCAGACTCGGCGCCGTCGGTCTCGGACCCGGCCTTGTCGTCCGCGGACCCCTCGCGCTTGGGCTTGGTGGCCGCCTTCTCCTGCGAGGCGCCACCACCATCGGCGTCGGCGCCGGAGGCGGCATCGGTCCCAGCATCAGTGCCGGCGTCGGCCGCCGTGGCGGCGGACTTCTTCGCGGGAGCCTTCTTGGCGGTGGTCTTCTTGGCCGCGGTCTTCTTGGCCGCGGTCTTCTTGGCCGGCGCTTCGGGAGCCTGGAACAGCGGGAGCGTGCCGCCCCCGGCGGACTGGTCGGCGGCGGACTGGTCGGCGGCGGGCTGGTCGGCGGCGGGCTCGGTCGCAGCGGACTTACTGGTCGACTTCTTGGCGGTCGACTTCTTGGCGGCCGTCTTCTTGGCGGCCGTCTTCTTGGCCGGCGCCGGCGCGCTATCGCCCTCGGCGAGCTCGGCGGGCTCAGCCGCCTTCGACGATGACTTCTTGGCCGCGGCCTTCTTGGCGGGCTTCTTGGCGGTCGGCTCCGCGCTGTCGCCGTCCACACTCGCGGCCTTCTTGGCCGCGGACTTCTTGGTGGTGGCCTTCTTGGTCACACTGGTGCCGGTGCCGGTGCTGGTGCTCTCGGGGGCGGCCGAAGCTGCGCCCTCGACGGTGGGTTCGTCGGGCATTTGAGTACTCCTGAGCCAGGCCCTTTCGGGTTGTGCCCTGGCGGGTAAGACGCCGCGGTCCCGGAGTCGCACTGGGGTACGACGGCGGGCGGCCGGGCGCAAAGCTTGTCGTGGCGGCGACACCCTCCGCGGTGTGCGTCACGAGATCCGCTGCCATCTCCTACCGCGGTCGTCGAGCCCCTGGGTGCCAATCACTGTCACTGACTGGCGAGGCCGCGTCGCGGGCTGGTTCTGGCGGCGAGTCCCCTGTGCCGGCCACCGAGAAGCGGTTGCTCCTCGCGACCGACGAGAACGTCGTCGGGTCTTCTAGGCGAGCGAGGCCCTTCTCTCACGAGGGCTACGTCACGGTCGTCGACCATGGCGAGTATCGCACACCACACCCGATCGCACCGGTTCCCCGATCGTCCCGGCGCGGGCGCCGGTGTGTCGATCAGGACGCTGCGCGCGGGTCCAGCGGATCCCCGATCCGGCCCGTCGCCGCGTCGAAAGGGCCCTGCTCGAGCCTGGTCAACAGCGCAACACCGAGCGGCGCTCGGCCCGAGATCGCAGCCATCGCCGACAACACGTCGTCGGGGCGGACCGCAGGAACCTGGTGGCGCAGCAGCAGTTCGAGGGAGACCGTGGGCGGTTCAGCACCGACCACGCGCAGCGCAGCCACCGGGGCACGAGCGTCGAGTTGGCGCAGCCCCTTCTTGGTCATGCGCTCGACGACCAGTTCCTCGGCGGCCAAGAACGCGGCGACATCGGCCTCGACCTCGGCCTGGACCCCGGGCACGTCGAGACGCCAACGACTGGCCTCGAGCAGATCAGCCAGGCTGCCGCCCGCAGAGACCACCACCGTGACGATGTCGAGCCCGTCCGGGAGCGCTTCGGACAGCGAGGCGTGAATGGTGGCGGGGTCGACGACCTCGGCGAGCGCCAACTCGAGGTACTCGGCCTCGCTGGCCGAACCGGTGGGCGACGCGCCGGCGTAGGAGATCCGTGGATGTGGGTTGAACCCCGACGAATAGGCCATCGGCACCCGGGCCCGGAACACCGCGCGTTCGAAGGCTCGACTGAAGTCACGGTGGCTGGTGAACCGCAGTCGCCCGCGTTTGGCATAGCGCACCCGCAGTCGCTGGACCGGCGGGGCCTGCTGCTCGGGGGGCTGACGTGCACTCATCGCGCACTCACCCTCTCACCCAGTCATGAACCTTCATCGCTTCGGAAGGGTAGACGGTGCCCACCCGGGCGCCAGCCGGCCACTCGGTTAGTCGCTGGGCCTGCGTGGCAACATCGGGCACGTGACGCGACGAGCAGGACTGCTCGGACCCGTTCTGATCGGGTTGGTCCTCCTCTCGCTCAACCTGAGGCCGACCGCGGTCAGCGTCGGCCCGGTCCTGGAGGAAGTGCGAGCCGGGCTCGGCATGTCCGCGGCGACGGCAGGACTGCTGACCTCGCTCCCGGTCATCGCGTTCGCGACCTTCGGCGCGTTGGCCCCGGCCGTGGCGCGCCGCATCGGAACGCACCGGGCCACCCTGTTCTCAGTGCTCGCGGCGGTCGTCGGCCTGCTCGGGCGGGTGCTCGTCGACGACCAGGTCGCGTTCTTGGCCTTGTCCTTCGTGGCGCTGAGTGGAATGGCGGTTGCGAACGTCCTGATCCCCTCGCTGGTCAGACTTCACTACCCGGACCGGATCGGCCGGGTCACCGCGGTCTACTCCACCGCCTTGGCAGTCGGACTCACCGCCGCGTTCGTACTCACGGTGCCCATCGCCAATGCCATGGGGAGTTGGCGCGCCGGGCTGGGAGCCTGGGCTGTCCTCGCCGTGATCGCGGCCCTGCCCTGGATCGCGCTGGCGCGCCACGACACCCCGGATCCAACAGTTGTCCAGGTGGCCGAAGACGCCGTCGGCTTCCGGGACGTGGCCAGGACGCCGCTCGGCCTGGCGATGGCTGCCTTCTTTGGCCTGCAGTCGTTTCAGGCCTATGCCGTCTTCGGCTGGTTCGCCAGCCTTTGGCGCGATGCTGGGTTCTCGGCGACGCAGGCGGGCGCCCTGGTGGGCCTGGTCGCCGGTCTCGGCATCCCGCTCTCGCTCTGGGCTCCGCGCGTCATCGCCCGCCCCGGAGATCAGCGCCACGTCGTGCTCGGCGTGCTCGCCTGCTACCCGATCGCGTTCATCGGCCTGATCGTGGCCCCGCATTCCTGGGCCATCGTCTGGGCCGTGGTTCTCGGGGTGGCGATGTCGACCTTCCCGATGGTGCTGGCGCTGATCGGACTGCGATCCCGAACGGCCCAGGGAACAGCGGCACTGTCCGGATTCACTCAATCGGTCGGCTACGCGATCGCCGCGATCGGCCCCTTCGCCGTGGGCACCCTTCGGGACGCCACCGGCAGTTGGACCGTCCCACTGCTTCTCCTGAGCGCGCTCACGGTCCCCCTGATGGCGCTCGGCGCCTATGTGGCCCGGCCAAAGGCTCTGGAGGACCAACTTGGGACGGCGGACCGCCTCACCGGGCACTAGGCTCACCCCGACCGATCGAGCACGACGACCCGAAGGCCGGCCCATGAGCGACGAGAACCCTCCCGGCGAGCAGCCCGAAACCGGACCTCCCGCCGAGCCCACCGACCCGTACGGCACGACCCAGCCCGCTGCCGGGGAGGGCGCCCCGACTCCGCCCCAGAACCCCTACGGCCAGCAGCCGTCCTATCCGCAACCGTCGTACGGGCAACCGTCGTACGGGCAACCGGCGTACGGGCAACCGGCCGACGTCCCCGCACCGTATGGCCAGCCCGTTGGTCAACCCGGGTTCCCGCAGCAACCCTTCCCGACCGGCGGCGCCACATCGGGCCCGTCCAAGTCGATGGCGATCACGGCCCTGATCCTCTCGCTGCTGATCTGCATCCCCTTC
>JBFIDC010000078.1:0-11785 GCA_041581495.1 Nocardioides sp.
CGAACTCGGCGATCCGCTCGTTCTGGAGCGCCTCATCCATCGCAGGAAGACGCTGGGTGAGCAGGTCGAAGACCTCATAGCCGCCCGTGTTCGCCAAGGCGGCGGAGACCTCATCGGAGAGCTCGGCGGGATCGGTCTCGATCAACTCCCCCACGATCGAGAGGTAGGCGCGGCCGCGCCAGCCCATCTCGGCGAGTTCGACCGCAGGACGCACGATGGCTTCCAAGACGCTGACGACATCGTGGTCAGGGCGAGTGCGAGCCACTGCGAGCAGTTCGCCCTCACGCTTAGCGAGGAACGGTGCGTGTTGCTCAAGCACGGATACCAGCAATCCGTCGCGTCCGCCGAAGTGATAGTGGACCGCGCCGCGGTTGCGCTGCTCGGCCTTGCGGGTGATTTCGACCAACGAGGCCGCATAGACCCCTTGCTCAGCGAAGGCGCGTGCAGCGGCATCGATCAGTTGCTGCTTGGTCTCGGCTGCCATGTCACGGCACGCTACCGGGCTCATGACTTCTAGGATCGCCGTGTGGATGGGAACGTCTGGGAGTCATTCGCGCACGATCCGCGTGAGCCTGCCCTGGCGCCGCTGCGCGCCTCGGACGCGGACCGCGAACTGATCCACGGCGTCCTCGCCGAAGCCTTCGCCCACGGCCGACTCACCCGCACCGAGTACGACGAGCGTTCCACAGCGGTCCTCGAAGCCCGCACGCTGGGCGAACTGCCGCCCATCGTGGCCGACCTCGTTCCCGCGCTCCCCGCTCGGCCCTCGTCGGGACACGTGCCGCTGCTCGCCGCGACGGCCACGGACATCAGGGCGCGGGCCGAGGAGCACTGGCTCAACGAGCGCCGCAACGCGTTCTTCGGGTTCGTGGGTCCGAGTCTCATCTGCTGGGTCATCTGGCTGGCCACGGGGGCCAACAGCCTGCCGTGGCCCGCCATCGTCATGGCAGTGACCCTGCTCAACTTCCTCAAGGTCGCCACCAACCACCGTGAGGTGGTGGCGAAGGAGGTGCGTCGACTCGAGCGCAAGCGAGCCAAGGAACTCGGCCGGTCCGAGGAGTCCTAGGACGCCTAGACCTAGCCCTCGAGCAGGCCCGCGCGCGTCGCTTGTGCCACCAGTCCGCGAACCTGTGTCAGCGTGCCGCAGCCCTCGTCGATCAACCGGTTGCGTTCCTTGGCGAATTGTTCGCCCAGTTCGGCGCGAACCCGGTCGCCCACCTCGTCCCTGGCGGGGTTGAGGATGGTCAATTCCTCCTCGGTGAGGTGGTGATTGACGACCCTGGCGAGCTCTTCGACAGCGTCTTGGAAGGCCTGGGTGTCGGTGCCCTTGAGTTCGAGGACGGCGAGCAGGGCTTCGTTGCCCTCGGCGTGCTCCTCCTCGCCGTGCTCGGCCTCGCGCTCACCGACGGCACCCTTGCGGCGCAACTGGGGATAGACGAACTCCTCCTCGGCCAACGCGTGCGCCACATGCAGACGGGCGAACGCGTGGCGCGCGGCATCACGGTCGCTGGAGGCATCACGCAGGTCGCGGAGCAGGGACTCGAATCTGCGATGGTCATCGAGGATGAGGTCGATGACGTCGCCGGAGACGGGGCGGCCAAGGTCGATCGAGGTACTCGTCATGACCTCGGTATACCCAGCGTCAGGGCCTTGAAACCCCTTCAGCCGGAAGGCCTCATTCTCACGCTGGCGCTCGCCGCGCTCACTTGGTCGCTTCGATCATCTGGCGCAGCTCCTTCTTGAGCTCGGAGATCTCATCCCGGAGCCGGGCGGCCACCTCGAACTGGAGTTCGGCTGCGGAGTTCTTCATCTGATCGGTGAGGTCCTGGATCAGTTGAGCCAGGTCAGCCGACGGCATGCCGGCCAGACCGGAGGCGTGCACGCCCGCATCGGATTGCCGCAGCGCGGGGACGGGTTGCTTGGCCTTGACTCCCCCTGCGCGTCCCTTGGCCTCGGTGCCGGCCCAGGTCTGCAACAACTCCTGGGTGGACTCGTCCTCGCGGGCCAGCATCTCGGTGATGTCGGCGATCTTCTTGCGCAGCGGGGTCGGGTCGATGCCGTGCTCGGTGTTGTAGGCGACCTGCTTGGCCCGGCGCCGGTTGGTCTCATCGATCGCCGACTCCATCGAGCGAGTGATCTTGTCGGCGTACATGTGCACCTGGCCGGACACGTTGCGGGCCGCGCGCCCGATGGTCTGGATCAGCGACTTGTCGGAGCGCAGGAACCCCTCCTTGTCGGCGTCGAGGATGGAGACCAACGACACCTCAGGCAGGTCGAGGCCCTCACGGAGCAGGTTGATGCCGACCAGGACGTCGTATTCGCCCAGGCGCAGGTCGCGCAGCAACTCGATGCGTTTGAGGGTGTCGACCTCGGAGTGGAGGTAGCGGGTTCGGATGCCGGCGTCGAGGAGGTAGTCGGTGAGGTCCTCGGACATCTTCTTGGTCAAGGTGGTGACCAGGACCCGCTCGTTGCGCTCGGCGCGCACCCGGATCTCGTGGATCAGATCGTCGATCTGCCCCTTGGTCGGCTTGACCACGACCTCGGGGTCGATCAGACCGGTGGGGCGAATGATCTGCTCGACCGTGTCGCCCTGGACCTTGTCGAGCTCGTAGGGGCCCGGGGTTGCCGAGAGATAGATGGTCTGGCCGATCCGGTCGAGGAACTCCTCGAAACGCAGCGGCCTGTTGTCCATGGCGCTGGGCAGCCGGAAGCCGTGTTCGACCAGGTTGCGCTTGCGCGACATGTCGCCTTCGTACATGCCGCCGATCTGAGGCACGGCGACGTGGCTCTCGTCGACCACGAGCAAGAAGTCCTCGGGGAAGTAGTCGAGCAGACAGTTGGGCGCCGAACCGGGTGGGCGGCCGTCGATGTGCATCGAGTAGTTCTCGATGCCCGCGCACGAGCCGACCTGGCGCATCATCTCGATGTCGTAGGTGGTGCGCATGCGCAGTCGCTGCGCCTCCAGCATCTTGCCCTGACGCTCGAAGGTCGCCAGCTGCTCCTCGAGTTCGGCCTCGATGCCGGCGATGGCCCGCTCCATGCGTTCGGCACCCGCGACATAGTGGGTGGCCGGGAAGATGTGCAGTTCGTTGTCTTCGGTCAGGATCTCGCCGGTCACCGCGTGCAGGGACATCAGCCGCTCGATCTCGTCTCCGAAGAACTCGATGCGGACCTGGTGCTCTTCGTACATCGGGAAGACCTCGAGGGTGTCACCGCGCACGCGGAACGTCCCGCGGGTGAAGTTGAGGTCGTTGCGCGTGTATTGCATCTCGACCAGGCGCCGCAGCATCGAGTCGCGGTCGTGCTCCTGACCGACCCGCAGGCGCAGCATCCGGTCGACGTACTCCTGTGGTGTCCCGAGGCCATAGATGCACGAGACGGTCGAGACGACGATGACGTCGCGACGAGTGAGCAGCGAGTTGGTGGCGGAGTGCCGCAGCCGCTCGACCTCTTCGTTGATCGAGGAGTCCTTCTCGATGTAGGTGTCGGTCTGGGGGACGTAGGCCTCGGGTTGGTAGTAGTCGTAGTAGGAGACGAAGTACTCGACGGCGTTGTCGGGGAAGAGCATCCGCAACTCGTTGGCGAACTGGGCGGCCAGGGTCTTGTTGGGTTGCATCACCAGGATCGGACGCTGGACCTGCTCGGCCACCCAGGCAACCGTCGCGGTCTTGCCGGTGCCGGTCGCGCCGAGCAGCACCACATCCTGCTCGCCGCCACGGATTCGGCGGGTGATTTCCTTGATCGCAGCAGGCTGGTCGCCGGAGGGCTCGTAGTCGGCGGTGACATGGAACGGCGCCACTCGGCGTTCGAGGTCGGTGACTGGACGCATGTGAGTCAGCGTACGGCCGGGCACCGACAAGTCCCCCGGTCCGAACCCGACCCCACTACATTGACGACGTGAGCCGCGAGTATCAGGTCGAGCGCGCCTTCAGATGGGTGCGCCGCTTCGTCCTGGTGACCTTCGGTGGGCCGATGACGCTGGGCATCATCATGAGCCTCGTCGACATCTACCGCCGGCGCGGCAAGAAGCCGAAGCCCTTCCCTGTCACCGCACCCGCCACCGTGACGGTGGGCGAGGGCACGATCACGACCTACACCTACGGCAAGGATCTCTACGCCGACATGCTGGCCGCCATCGAGGGGGCCCAGCGACAGATCCTCTTCGAGACCTACATCTGGAAGGGAGACGTCGTCGGCGAGCGGTTCAAGACCGCCCTGATCGAGGCCGCCGAGCGCGGGGTGCAGGTCTACTGCATCTACGACACCTTCGCGAACCTGGTGGTCAATCCGTCCTTCAAGCGCTTCCCCGACTCGCTCAAGGTGCTGCGCTACCCCATCTATGGGGCGGGCTGGCGGTTCTTCGACCTGGGCCGCTATGGCCGGGACCACCGCAAGATCCTGGTCGTCGACGAGGACGTCGCCTTCGTCGGCGGCTACAACATCGGCATCGCCTATGAGACCGAGTGGCGCGACACCCACGTCCGGATCACCGGGCCGGGTGCCTGGGACCTGCGGCGCGCGTTCAGCGACATGTGGAACATGCACCGTCGCCGCCGACTGCTGCCCAGCGAACGCCCACTCCTGCTTGAGACCCCCTCGACATGGGAACCGCACGTGCGGCTCCAGCGCAACATCCCGCGACTGTGGATGTTCCCGATCCGCGGCATGTACCTCGAGGCCATCAACCGTGCGAGTTCGAGGGTCTGGATCACCCAGGCGTACTTCATGCCCGACCAGGACTTCGTCGACGCCCTGCAGGCGGCGGCGCGGCGCGGCGTCGACGTGCGGATCCTGCTGCCTCTCAAGTCCAACCACATCGTGGCGGACTGGATCTCGCGCGGGTACTTCAGCCAACTGCTCGACGCCGGCGTGCGCATCTTCCGATTCCGCGACGCGATGGTGCACGCCAAGACGATGACCGTCGATGGCCTCTGGTCGACCGTCGGCACCGCCAACATCGACCGGTTGAGCCTGCAGGGCAACTACGAGATCAACGTCGAGGTCATCGCCCGCGAACTCGCAGCCGTGCTGGATGAGATCTGGGAACTCGACCAGTCCAACTGCATCGAGTTGACCCAGGGCGAGTGGCAGGTGCGTGACCTGCACCGCAAGTTCACCGAGATGGTGCTCCGGCCGCTGCGCCCGATGCTCTGACCCTCAGCCCGCCGGCAGGTGGGTGCGCGGCGCCATCCTGGGCCCGTGCCGCGGGCGGGCGAGTCCGGCGATGCCCACCAGCGCCACCACCCGTCCACGATGGGGACGCCACGGCTCGAGGAACTCCTCGAGTCGCGCGTCGTCGAACTCGCTCCCGGTCAGGGCCCAGCCCACGTCCTTGGCGACGTGGTAGTCACCGAACGAGACCGCATCGGGGTCGCCGTGGGCCCGCTGCCGCACCTCGGCACTGGTCCACACCCCCACCCCCGGGACCGAGCGCAGACGTCGGTCAGCCTCGTCGTGCGAGACGGTCACGGTTCGCTCGAGCGACTCGGCGACCCTCGCCACACTCACCACGGCGCGCGATCGGGCCGGATCGATGTGCATGCGCAGCCATTCCCACGACGCGATCGCACGCAGTCGTTCGGGAGTCGGCTGGAGCCAGAGCTTGCGCTCGGCACCGGGACCGGGCGCCCGCTCCCCGAACCGATGGACCAGTGCGCGAAAACCAGCGAACGCCTCCTTGCCGGTCACCTTCTGCTCGATGATCGCCGGCACCAGGGCCTCCATCACCAGACCGCTGCGACTCTGGCGGGCATGGGGATGGCGTCGCCGGATCTCGGCCAACAGCGGCAGCCGTGGCTCGAACTGCGACCAATCGTCTTCAGCGCCCAGCAATGCCGGCAGGCTCTCGAGGACCCACTCCGAGCCGGGGCCCCAGGCGCTCGCCACGACCTCGCCCCGCGCGGCATCGGCGATCACCCGCAGGGTGACCGGGCCGTGCGGTGTCCGGATCCCGCGCCAGACGGTTCCGTCGGGGTCGATGCGAAAGGTCGGGTCGGCGGCGCCGTGCCGGTGTTGGCGCAGGATGCCCAGGGGGTGGCACGGCCAGTCCGGGCGCCAGACCCGCTCCTGCATCGCCTCCACGGAGCCGAGACTAGGTCACCGCCTATTCTCCGGCCATGACCTTGCAGATCGCCGACGCCAACCGGGTGCGCACACTGACCTTCGACCGCCCGGAGGCGCTCAACGCCTTCAACGAGGCGCTCTACGACGCGACAGCCGAGGCGCTCCTCGCGGCAGCGGACGACCCCGAGGCAGCCGTGGTCCTGGTGACCGGCAACGGCCGCGCCTTCAGTTCGGGGCAGGACCTCCTCGAGATGCACGCCATCGCCACCAACCCCGACTTCCAGCACGGCCGACACGGGTTCCCGGGGTTGATCGACGCCCTGGTCGCCTTCCCCAAGCCGCTGATCTGCGCGGTCAACGGGATCGGTCTGGGTCTGGGCTGCACGATCCTCGGCTTCGCCGATCTGGCGTTCATGTCGACCCAGGCGCGTCTCAAGTGCCCGTTCACCTCGCTCGGAGTCGCGCCCGAGGCGGCCTCCTCCTACCTGTTGCCGCTGCTGGTCGGCAGACAGAACGCCGCCTGGTTGCTCCAGTCCAGCGAGTGGGTCTCGGCAGCCGAGGCGCTGGAGATGGGCCTGGTCTATCGCGTCTGCTCCCCCGAGGACCTGCTCGCGGAGGCGCGTCGCCACGCCGAAGTGCTCGCCAGCAAACCGATCTCGAGCCTGGTCGCGGTCAAGAGGACGATGCTCGAGCCGGTGCGCGCGCAGATCGAGGCGGCCCGCGAGCGCGAGAACGCCGCCTTCGCCGAACTGATGGGAGGCCCGGCGAACCTCGAAGCACTCACGGCGTTCGCCGAAGGGCGCGAGCCCGACTTCAGCGCCCTGTGACACGGCGGCGCCGCCGGTCTCTAATGCAGGGTGTGGTCGGTTTCCAACGGCGCCAGCGTGCCGAGTGACTCGGCCACGACGACGAGGTCGTCACCGTGGGCCAGGCGGAAGTCCTGCGGAGGGTTGAGGTAGGCATGGCCTCCGCGACTGATCGACAACAGCGTCGCTCGGTGGTCGGCGCGCAGCTTGGCCGACAGGTCATCGACGCTCAGACCGACGTAGTCATCGGGCAACGAGATCCGATAGAGCTCTGAGCCCTCGCCACCGGAGACGATGTCGGTGATCAGGTCCGCGAGTCCCGGGTACAGCGATGAGCGGGCCATCAGCCGACTGACGATGCGGGAGCCGACCACGATCTCGTCGGCCTCCGCCCGCTGGAAGTGCTCCACGTGTGCCGGATTGTTGGCCTCCACCACGGTGCGCACATCGGGTGCGAGAGCCTCGATGGCCATCACGCACAAGATGGAGCGCATGTCGGACTCGTTGCTGCCGTCGGCGGGACACACCACCGCCGCGCGCGCCTCCTCGATGCCGCAGCGACGCAGATCATCAGATCGGGTGATGTCGCCGCTGACGAAATAGACCCCGTCTCCCGCCGGGTTCTTCTCGGTGTGGTGGATGACCACGATCCGAGTCGTGTACTCATCGCTGGCCAACTCCGCGATCAGTTCACGCGCAGTCGAGTTCCACCCGCACACCACGATGTGGTCACGGAATCCTGCAGCACCCATACCCATGCCCTCCTTGAGCAGGTATTCGATCAGGAAGCCCACCAAGGCGCCGGTGAGAGCGGCCACGATCGCGACCCCGAAGATCACCAGCGTCCAACTCGTCAGGTAGCCGATCCAACTGCGCACCTGAGAGGAGTCGCCGGCACCCATCACGGTCGTCACCGACCAGTAGAACCAGCCGAAGAGTTGCGAGAAGAACTCGCCGACGTTGTTCCACTCCTTGCCGGCCTTGTCGCGTTCGCTGAGGGTCACGAACACCGAGGCCAACATCAAGATGGCCAACAAGGCGGCACCCAGGCGGCGGAAGAAGGATCCGTCCAGACCCGAAGTCATGCGCCGGAGGTGAAAGGCGGCGCGCCGAAGCACGGGCAGAGCAAAGAATCCGACGACACGCTTGGGAATCAGCGCCACGCCCGGATCATCGCACCAGACGGCGCCGGTTGCACCCACTGCGTACGGCTCGGTTCTCGGCCCCCTAGACCGCTGCGGCGGCGCGGAATCCGGATTCGGTGGCTCCGCGAACCAGCGACAGTCCGGCAAGGTCCCCGGCCGTGTGGATCGAGACGTGCGGGAGCCGCTGCTGGATCTCGTCTCGGAGGGTCGGATCGGCCACGACCTCGCCCACCACGAGAACCAGATCCGCGGGCAGACTCCGTTGGTCACCGTGCAGTGGACGGTAGAGCACCCCCTCGCCGGTGATGGCGTCGACGGCAACCCCGACCTGCAGGGCGACTCCCAGTCGGTCGAGCCGATCCATGTGTTCGGTGCGCCGCTTGGCCCCGACCTCGGGAGCCAGGTCCGGACCCGGCGCCAGCAGGGTCACCAACCGGCCCGAGGCCGCGACGTGCTCGGCGACCTCGACAGCGACCAGGTCGGCGCCGATGACGCACACCCGTCGACCCGCGGGAACACCGGAGACCAGCACGTCACGAACCTTGCCGCCGGCCACCACATGCGCCCGATCGAGGCCCGGGATCTCCGGCACCACCAATGCGCCGCCGCTGGCGACGATGACGGCTTCCGGGCCCAGTTGCGCCACCTCCTCGGCGCAGACCGGTGCTCCCAGGAGCGTCGTCACGCCGTGGGCGGCGATCTCACCGCGCAGCCACTGCAGGTATGAGCCGTTGTCGGGGTGGACGATCGAACCCCACCGCAATCCACCACCGAGTTCATCCGACGACTCGCACAACGTCACCCGGTGACCACGCATCGCGGCGACGCGCGCGGCCTCCAGTCCCGCCGGGCCACCGCCCACGATGACCACGTGCCTCGGTTCGGTGGCCGGGGTGATGGCGAGTTCGCGTTCCCGGCCGGTGCGCGCGTTGACCGCGCACTCCACCGCGAGTTTCTCCTCGAGGGTGTCGATGCAGTTCTCACACGAGATGCACTTCCGGACCCGGCCAGGGGTGCCGGTTTCGAGTTTGTTCGGGAGATCGGGATCGGCGAGCAGTGGTCTGGCCAGAGCCACGAAGTCGGCGCGATGGTCGGCCAGCACCTGCTCGGCCAGCAGGGGGTCGTGCAGGCGTCCCACCGCGATCACCGGCACCTCGACCGACAAGCGGACCGCATGGGCGGCACCGACGTTGAGCCCGTCACCGTCGGCGGCGGCGTTGACCATCCCGGTCACCAACCGGTCGATGACTCCCCCGCTGACGTGGAAGGCGTCGACGCCGGCCTGCACCAGGAGCGGGGCCACTTGGGCGGTCTCGAACGAGGGTCGTCCGCCGGCCACCCGCTCGTATCCGGAGATCCGCAGAGTGATCGGGAAGTCCGGCCCCACCTCGTCGCGCAGTGCGGTGAGCGTCTCGAGCACGACTCTGATCCGACCCTCGACCGACGAACCGCGGTATCGGTCGTGGCGTCGATTCCGCTGTGGAGCCAGGAACGAGCCGAGGAACATGTAGCCGTGTGCGGCGTGCAGTTCGATCCCGTCGTAGCCCGCCTCGGCAACCCGCACGACTGCGGCCCGGAACTGGTCGATGATCTCGGCGATCTGCTCTTTGCTTGCCACCTCCGAGGGGCGCCCGGTGAGGTAGGAGGGGATCACAGACGGCCCGAGTGAGGTGACGCCGTGCATCTCGGGACCGAGTCCGTCCGGGCCTGCGTGGACGATCTGGGGCTGGATCTTGGCGCCATGTGCGTGCACCGCGTCGACGAGCTCACGGTGCGCGGCCACCGCGTCCGGTGTGCTGATCTGCAGCCCGCCCGGTGTCTCCGGGTGCAGGTGGTCGATCCCTGTGGCACCGACGGTGATCAGACCAACGCCACCGGCCGCCCGCTCAGCGAAGTAGGCGATGGTGCGCTGCGAGGGCAACCCTTCCGGCGTGCCGTACATCGTCTCCATCGGCGACATCACGATGCGGTTGCGCAGCGCCATCGAGCCGATCCGGCCGGGGGCGAGGAGGTGCGGGAACGAGGTCATGACCCAGGGATCAGGTCGGGCCGGGCTTCGGCGAGGATCGCCTCACGGTCCTCGCCGAGCATGAATCCATCGGCGATCGCCTCGTCGGTGTAGCCGCGGTAGCTGTCGAGGTAGTCGTGGCGACTCGCATAGAGCCACCTCAACGTCTCCTCGCTCATGGGCAACGTCGAACCGAAGAGCTGGCAGATCGGGGATGCGTCCGGTTCGGTGTCACCACGCAGCACCGCGGTCGGCGCATCGACCGCGGGCGTCCGCACCCCGCCGCGGGCATTGCCCACGTCGTCCACCACGAACGCACCGTCGTGGACGGTCAGCCGCGGGGCCCGGGGCGCCGCCGGACCGCCCCGCGCCCAGGTGTCCAGGTGCCGCAGGGCGGCGCGCGCGACATAGGCCTGCTGGCCGGTGTTGACGGGTCGTGGGCAGCCGAGGAGTTCCTCGAACTCACCGATCTGGAACTTGTCGGCGTGGGCAGTGCCCGCGACCTCCCACAGGCGCACGAACGCGGAGTCAGGTTGGCGTGCCGGCAGGTACTCCAGTCGTCCGGTGAGGTCGGTCTCGGTCTGCACCATGATCACCGGCACGTCGAGGTCGTCGCGGATGTGCGTCGGGGGGTGGTGGCGGAACTCGGCGATGTCGACCGCGCGGCCCGGCTCCCCCAACGGCATGGTCGCCCCGCCACGCGAGTGGATCAGGAAGCCGTCGAAGGTCTGCGTGAGGTTGTGGACCCCGTTGACATAGGTCGTCAGCGCGTAGGCCGACTGGGACTCACCGACGGCGAGCACAGCATCGATGGTCAGGTCGGGTGCCGGTCCGGTGCTGTCGAACGCATCGACGACCGTGGTGAAGATGTCGTAGGCGAACGCGTCACCGGGGTGGTGTAGCGCTGCGTAGCGCGGGCTCTGCTTGAGCGCCGGCAGACCGAACTCGCCGACCGCCGAAGACCCGCCCTCGACTCCGACGTACTGGGCAGAGATGCCCACCCACACATGCCCCTGACGGACGATCTCGTCGGCGAGGTAGGTCCAGTCGGGGCCGGCGTCGGCACCGCTGCTGACGTTGAGCCACTCGGCGACCAGCGTGCCGCTGAAGGCCGCCGGCGACGTCGGCCGACGAACCACGCACCTGGTCGCGAACCCAGCCTCGCCGTCGACCTGAAGCGCCCACTTGCCGTCCTGGGGCAGGTCGCCGCGATAGGAGACCGCCGTACCTCGCACGACGTACTCGGTCTCGGCGTAGCCGCAGGCAGCGAGGTCCGGGCCCGGCCGCGCCGACATCAGCGTCGAGGGACCCTCGAGCGTCTCGAAGGAAGTCAGGTCACTTCCCCTTCGCGATGGTGTTCTCCACGATCGAGTTCAACCGGGCGCCGTTGGGCCAGCCCGCGTAGTGGCACAGGAAGATCACGATCTCCCGCAGCGCCGCCTCGTCGAGTTCACCGTTGGCGTAGGCGGCCGGCACCTGGATGCCGAGCACGTCGGCTCCCCCGGTGCCGGAGAGGAGTCCGATCAGCAGCAACCGTCGGTCGCGGTCGGAGAGTCCGGGTCGGTTCCAGATGTCGGCGAACAGGTGATCGGCGGTGTAACCGAAGAAGTCGCCCACTCCGTCGGTCATGTCGAAGCCGTAGACCTCCTCCATCTTCTCCAGTCCCACGCGGCGCACCTCGGGGAGATCATCGAATTTGCCCATCAGAGTCCAAGCCCTTTCGCCAGTCGCTCGCGTGCTTCACGCGCGAGCGGTACGTCGAC
>JBFIDC010000079.1:0-11780 GCA_041581495.1 Nocardioides sp.
CGGCCCCCAACGGGCCGACGGCGACCTCACCGGAGACGTGACCTTCACCCTCGGCGCCGGCTGCGGCGAGTTCGACTACGGCTACATCGACGGCGGCGGCACCGGCGGCGGCGACGACAACACCGCTCCGAGTGCTGTTGCCGCAGCGACTCCGACCACCGTCGAGGTGGGCGACGAGGTCAAGCTCTCGGGCATCGGCACCACCGACGCCGAGACCCCGAACGACCTCGACTACAGCTGGGACTTCGACAACGGCGGCACCACCAAGGACGCCGCCACGCGAATCGCCCGAGCCACCTACACCACGGCCGGGACCTACACCCCGACCCTGACCGTCACCGACCCGCAGGGACTCACCTCCCAGGCGAGCACCACGGTCGTGGTCAAGAACACCGTGCCGGTGGCCAAGCTCAAGGTCAGCCTCAAGAAGCCGTTCATCACCACCAAGATGACGTTCTCGGCCTCGGCATCGACCGGCGCCGGCCTGGGGTATTCGTGGAGGATCACCGGACCGGGCAAGGACAAGACCTCGAGCGCCGAGACCTTCTCGACCAAGCTCAAGAAGCCCGGCTACTACACCGCTGCACTGACCGTGACCGACAGTCGCGATCGCACGAGCACGACCAGCAAGCGGTTCCTGGTCCGCAAGGCCGTGGCCTGCAAGGCACGCGCCATCAAGCGCACCGGGTCATGGCGGCACGTGCGGGATCTGAACGCTCCCAAGGGCGACTACTGCGACAACCTCGGCAAGGGCAAGGGCAAGGGCAAGGGCAAGGACACCCTGACCTACAAGTTCAAGGGCAAGCAGCTCGACGTCTATCACGGCCGGGTCAAGGGCGGCGGCAAGGCAGCGCTGTTCATCGATGGCAAGCGACGCGGTTCGGTGAACTTCGCCAACTCGAGCACCCAGCTCAAGTTCCGCTTCCACAAGCTCGTCAAGGGTCTGAGCAACGGCAAGCACACCGCCAAGCTCGTGGTCTTGCGTGGCAACGCCTACCTCGACAGCTTCATCACCATCCGGTAGGGACTGGGCCGTTGGTCAAGACAGGTGACCAGCGGTCCAGTGCCTGACCAGCCGGGCACTAGCTGCGGGGTCGGAGACGGCCCCGCAGTTCGGCCAGCTTCTGGTTCTTGAGCGCGAGCCGACGCTCCAGGCGCGCGAGTTGGCGTCGGGTCCGCCACAGGTCGGTGCGCACCTGTGCCAGTTCGTCGTGCGCCTCGCGCAGTCTGGCGTCGCGGTCAGCGACCTTGGCTCGCCAGGTGCTGAAGTCCCCTGACAACCTGCCCAACTCCAGGCGTGACTGGGCCAGTTCTCTCATCACGGAGGCCTCGACCAACGAGTCGATGCGAGCCTGGGCGTCGGGTCCGATCACCAGTTGGTGCCAGGTCGACAACTCGTTCAAGCGCTCCTGCGCCGACCATTGATCGCGTCCGTCCTGGCTGGTCGGGAACTGGAGGGCCGTCATCCGCGCCGAGGTCGCTCCGCTGAAGTCGGGGTGAGCCATCAGTTTGCGCCACTGGTGATGGTCGGGCCACTCACCATCCGGGGTGGTGTCCCAGTGCCGACCGACCGCCTCATAGAAGCTGCGTCGATGCGCGGTCCCGGTGATGCTGACGCTGTTGTGTCGCAGGACCGGGTCGAGGTGCAGCGCGATCGTCGCCGGGTCGGACAGGTCGGCGGCATAGAAGCCGAGTGAACCGTCTGGCCGGCAGAAGCCGTTGAGCGACTGGACGAAGGTGTGCTTCTCGAGCAACCCCAGCAGATCCGAGACGTGGTCGGGCAGGAGCAGGTCGTCGTCGCACAGATAGAAGATCGCCTCCGACTCCGCGGCCAGCACGGCGTCGTGCCGATAGCGCTCGCCGTGGTGCGGCCCCTTGGCGAAGTCGAGGAACCGCACCCGTTCGTCTCGGGCCACGAGCCCTTCGATCACGGCTCGAACCTCGTCGGTCACGCCGTCGCCGATGAGCAGCACCTCGAGGTCCGACACGCTCTGTCGCAGGACCGAGTCGACGGTCAGGGGCAGCGTGGTCGGCTTGTTGTGAGTCGGGATCAGGATGCTCGCGCGGGTCACGATGACTCCGGCTCATAGGCGGCGTCGGCGAGCACCATGATCGTGCTCGGCCCGGGTGCGAGATCGTAGGTGAGCCAGTGCCCGACCGGAAGATCGACATAGGCACCGGGCCGATCCAGGACGACCTCGGTCGGCTCGGCCTCGGCGGTGGTGCTCAGTCGCACCCGGGCGGACCCGCTCAGCACCACCATCAGCTCTCGGCACGGCACCGGGTGGCCCCCGCGCGTGACTCCCTCTTCGGTGCCGGTGACCACGAAGACGCGGGCGATCGGGAACGGGAGGTCGGCGGCCTCGACCGGGAGCAGTGCGCCGCGGGCGTCCCGATGCAGGTCCAGGTGCCCCACCGTCAACGTCATTGCGGTCCCTCCAGCGACAGTGCGGCTTCGACCGTCTCGATCTCGACCTCCGACATCTCGGGGAAGCAGGGCAACGACAGGATCCGGTCGCGACGAGAGGCCGCCACGGGTGTGGGTCCCCCGCTCACCTGAAGGCCCGGCATTTCGCTGACCAGGAACGGATAGTGGATCGCGGACATGATGCCCCGTTGTCCGAGAACCTCGCGGAGGGACTCGCGCGCCGAGTGATCAGACAGCGTCGCGACGGCATGGTGAGCCACGGTGGTTGCCGGGTCCCCATGCAACCGGAGCAGTGAGCGGTATCGGTTGGCGATCTCGCGGCGACGAGAGTTGCGCTGGTCCAGGAAGGGCAGCCGTGCGGTGAGGATCGCTGCCTGGAGGGAGTCCAGTCGGCTGTTGCGGCCACCGACGACCTCGACGCGATAGCGCTCACCCCAGCCGTACTCGCGAAGCGCCCGGGTGCGCTCGGCCGTCTCGGGGTCCACCACCACTGCCCCGGCGTCACCCGCGGTTCCGAGGTTCTTGGTCGGATAGAAGCTGAACGTCGCGGCCTCTCCCACCAGGCCGACATGGGCGCCGCCGGACCGCAAGCCGTGGGCCTGCGCGCAGTCCTCGATCAGCAGCAGACCACGGTCGCGGCGCCACGCATCGAGGTCATCGAGCGGCACCGCGTCACCATGCAGGTGAGTGATCACCACGGCGGCGAGCGATGGGTCGTCGGCTGCCGCGGCCGTCCGCGCGGTCGGCACACCCAGGTCGGGGTCGAGGTCCATGACCCGAATTCCCAACCCCAGTTGGGCTGCCGCGGTCGCGGCGTAGCCACCCTCATCGTTCGAGACGAGGATCTTCGAGCCCGGGCGGAGCCCGAGAGCGGCGAATGCCAGGGCCAGCGCGTCGGTGCCGTTGCCGACCCCGACCACCTCGCGACCGGAATCTAGACCGAGATAGGCGCCGAAGGCACGCTCGAACCCCGCGACCGGCTCACCACCGACCCAGACCGACCCCGCCAACACCGACTCGACTGCCGCACGGACCGCTGCTGCTTCCTCGACACCAAGACGCGTCGGCGCTGCGAAGGGCACCTCCACCGGTCGTTCAGCCCGCCAGCATGCCGCGCAGCTCGGCGGGCTTCATCGGCACCCGGTCGTGAACCTCGAGCAGACGGTGGACGCGCTCGACCAGCATGGGGTTGGTGGCCAAGCGGGTTCGCCCGCGGTCGAACCAGATGCCGTCCTCGAGGCCCACCCGCACACCGCCGCCCGCCGCGACGGCCAGTGCCTGCGCGGTCAGCTGGAAGTCACCGAGACCGGCCCCGGACCACAGGGCGCCCTCCGGGAGACGTTCGACGGCGAGGCCCACCTCGGGCAGGGTGGCCTGCATGCCGGCGACGTTGCCGAAGAACATGTTGGCGATCACCGGGCCGGGCAGGAGGCCCTCCTTGCGGAGCACGTGGGCGAAGTTGACCATCCCGAAGTCGAAGATCTCCAACTCGGGCACGATGCCGCGATCACGCATGATCGTGGCCAACCCTCGAATCACCTCAGGGGCGTTGACCGAGGCGCCGTTCATGAAGTTCAACGACGACAGCGTCAAGGAGGCGAGGTCCGGCTTGAGGTCGCCGTCGAGTGCGAGCACGTCGGCGCGCTTCTCCAGTTCGGACCAGGTCCGGCCACTGGTGCTGACGTTGATGAGGACCTCGGGTGCCGCCTCGCGGACTGCGCCGACGATCTGCGCGTAGATCTCGCGCTCCCACGTGGGCTCACCCGCGGAGTCCCGGGCGTGGAGGTGCACCGAGGTGATCCCGATCGCTGCCGCCGCCGCCACGTCGCGGGCGATCTCGGCAGGCGTGAGCGGCACGTGCGGGGTCATCGCTCGGGTCGGCACCATGCCGGTGGGTGCCAAGACGATCGGGACGGGCGAGTTCAGCGCCGTGAGCAGTGCGGACATCGGTCCTCCTCGACAGGTTCGATGTGTTTGCGCGGTGGCATCGGCCGCGCCGGATTGCCGATCACCACCTCGAAGTCCTCCACGTCCCGGGTCACCACGGCGCCCGCGCCCACTGTGGCGCGGCGACCGATCCGGACGCCGGGCAGGACGGTGGAACCGGCGCCGATGAACGCCGCCGCACCGATGTGGACACCGCCGGCGGTCAGGGCACCCGGACCCAGGCTCGCGGCGAACTCGATGGTGTTGTCGTGTCCGACAGAGGCGGACCGGTTGAGGTTCACGTGGCAGCCGAGCGTGACATGGGAACCCACCACCACTCCGGCGTTCACATAGACCCCGTGGCCGACCTCGACGGTGCTGGCCAACACCGCGCTCGGGTCCACCAGTTTGCGGGGCCGGTCGAAGCCTTTGGCGTGCGCGGCGTGCGCTCCGGCGGCGCGATGCACGGCCGAGGCGAGGCCCAAGACGAACGGGAGATCCGGGTCGACCTGCTCGTCCAGACCCGGGAGCCGCGGGTCGGCGCCGCCGAAGTTGTCGACGCACCGGGCCGTCCGGTGCAGCCTCCGCGCGGTCTCGACCACATCCCAGGCATAGGGCGATGCCACCGCGAAGACCGTGATCGCATCAGCCACCGGACCACCTTATGGTGCGGACGCCTGGGCGCCAGGGTTGCGGACTAGGGGTGGCGGACGGGGGGTCGGGCTCGGGACACCGATCCGCCGCCGTCCGGACTGCTCAGCGAGCCGCCCACCACTCCAGCAGCGCTGCGGTGGCCGACTCCTCATCCATCGGACCTCGGTCGAGGCGAAGTTCGAGCAGGTAGTGGTAGGCCTCACCGACCTCACGACCCGGGGGGATGCCGAGGATCGTCATGATCTGGTTGCCGTCGAGGCTCGGACGCACCGCGTTCAGTTCCTCTTGTTCCATCAACCTGGCGATCCGCGCCTCGAGGTCGTCATAGGTGCGCCTGAGTCGTTGGGCCTTGCGATGGTTGCGGGTGGTGCAGTCGGCACGGGTCAGGACGTGGAGCCGTTCGAGCTGGTCGCCGGCGTCGCGGACGTAGCGTCGAACCGCGGAGTCGGTCCATTCGCCCGAGCCGTAGCCGTGGAACCGCAGGTGCAGTTCGACGAGTTTGGCCACCGCATCGGTCTCGTCGTTGGAGAAGCGCAGCGCGTGCATTCGTTTGCGGGTCAGTTTGGCGCCGACCACGTCGTGGTGATGGAAGGTCACCGTGCCGTCGCCGATGAACTTGCGGGTCCGGGGCTTGCCGATGTCGTGCATGA
The DNA here is from genome assembly GCA_041581495.1 of Nocardioides sp. GTDB lineage: Bacteria > Actinomycetota > Actinomycetes > Propionibacteriales > Nocardioidaceae > Nocardioides. The sequence goes on from JBFIDC010000079.1 coordinate 5,659, forward strand.
GCGCGGCGAACCGAGCGATGAAGTCGGGTCCGCCGCCGGGAAGGCGATCCTCGAGGTCGATCGACTGCTCGAGCACGGTCAGGGTGTGCTCATAGACGTCCTTGTGCCGGTGGTGCTCGTCGCGCTCGAGTGCCAGCGCCGGCAGTTCGGGCAGCACCAAGGCGGCCAAGCCCGTCTCGACCAGCAGTGTCAGGCCCCGCCGCGGGAACTCCGCGCAGACCAACTTGACCAGTTCGTCGCGGACCCGCTCGGCGGAGATGATCGAGATCCGGTCGGCCATCGCGGTCATCGCTTCGACGACCTCGGGGGCCACGTCGAAGCCGAGTTGTGCCGCAAAACGGGCGGCCCGCATCATGCGCAAGGGATCGTCGGAGAAGGAGTCCTCGGGTCGGCCGGGTGTGCGCAGGACCCGCTGCGCCAGATCGACGACCCCGCCGTAGGGGTCCTCGACCTGACCGCCAGGCACCCGAACCGCCATCGAGTTGACGGTGAAGTCACGACGACCCAGGTCGCCCTCGAGGTTGTCACCGAAGGCGACCGCCGGCTTGCGTGAGTCCGAGTCATAGGCCTCGGAGCGGTAGGTCGTCACCTCCACGATCCACGGCCCCGAGCGCGCCCCGATGGTGCCGAAGTCGCGCCCCATGTCCCAGGTCGCCTCTCCCCAGGACTTCAGCAACCGCTCGGTCTCATCGGGATGGGCGGAGGTCGCGAAGTCGAGGTCGGTGTGCGGCCGATCGAGCATGGCATCGCGCACCGGGCCGCCCACCAGGGCCAGTTCGTGACCCGCCTCGGCGAACAGCGCACCGAGCGGATCCAGCACCGGCGCCAACCGATCCAGCTGCGCACTCACCGCGCGCTGGAGGTCCACCACGGTCAGGGGGCGAGGCTCGGTAGTGGACACGACCCACCATCCTAGGCAAGGACCGCACAGGTCACCGCACTACAGTCGCCGCATGCTTCGTCGCCGGTCGCTGTGGGTTGCCCTCGCGGCCACCGCAGCGATGGCGCTGGGCTCGGTTGGTGCGGGTGCGAGCCTCGCCCACTCGTCCGGGCGACCAATCGGACACTCCGCCCTCGCGGCTCCCGCTGCGGACACGCCCCTGGCTGTCACCCTCGAGACGCTCAAACCCTCGGTCCTCCCCACCCGCGGCAAGATCCGGGTGGTCGGAACCGTCACCAACACCGACGCGGTGACCTGGCGGAACGTCAACGTCTATTCCTTCATCTCCGCGGCGCCCCTGGTCAACCGCAAGCAGGTGGCCAGGGCGGCGCGCACCCCAGCCGACTCGGCGGTCGGTGAACGCATCACCGCCGCGGACAACTACGACTCCATCGAGGCCATCGAACCCGGCGAGTCGAAGCAGTTCAGCTTCACCGTGGAGCGCGCTGCCCTCGACGACGCCGTGAGCGCCCAGGGCGGCGCCCCGGGTGCTCCTGGCGTCTACTGGTTCGGCGTCCACGCCCTCGGTGACGGCGGGCAGGGTCGCGACCTCATCGCCGATGGTCGGGCCCGAACGTTCCTGCCATTGGTCCCGCCGCGCAGGGAGGGCGTCGAGAACCTCGCAATCGTCATCCCGTTGCGCAGTCAGATCGCCTACGCCGAGGACGGCTCACTGATCGACCTGGCCCGTTGGCAGACTCTGCTCAGCCCGGGCGGGCGGCTGCGTTCACTTGTCGAACTGGCCTCGAGCGCCGGCGAGCGGACCCTGACCTGGGTGCTGGACCCGGCGCTGATCGACGCCGTACGACAGTTGGCCGCGGGCAATCCCCCGAGGTCCTTGGCGGCCAACCTCGAGCCGCCGGCCCCCGGTGAGGACGCCACGGCATCCGCGGGCAGCGACTCGGCCTCGGCCGAACCCTCTGCTGGCGCCTCAGGCTCGGGGGAGGCCACGCCCGGTTCGCCGACCGAGTCGTCCGACCCTCAGATCCAGGACGACCCGACCCAGGTGGCCCTCGACGATGCCCTGGATGAGGAGACGCTCGCCGCGGCCACGGCCGCCCGGGACTGGTTGGCCCGGCTGCGGGCAGCGATGGACACCGGAGACGAGGTGCTGGCGCTGCCCTACGGCGACATCGACGTCTCCGCGGCCGCCAGTCACGGCAGCCCGGCCTACACATTGGCGACCAGCCGCTCCGCGGAGCGGCTGGTCGGGTTCGACCTCGTTCCGGCACCCGCCGTGGCCGCACCCAGTGGCTACCTGACCACGCAGGCCATCCGGGGTCTCGACACCGAGGTCACCGCCCTGGTCACCGATCAGGCGTTCGCCGATCCGCCCACGGTGGCCGACTTCGCCGGGCACCGACTCGTGGTGACCTCCAGCGGCGCCGCGTCGGGCGGGCCGGGACCCGGTGACCCTCAGGGCAACCTCGCGATGCGACAGCGAATCCTGGCCGAGGCCGCGGTGCGGTTCCTCAAGTCGAGTCGTGAGCCTCTGGTCGTCCTGCTCCCCCACGACTGGGTCCCCGCTGAGACCTCCACGTTCTTCACCGGTCTCGAGCCCACCTGGCTCCGGATGCGTTCGGTCACCCAGGCCACGGGGGCGCTCACGGCAACGCCGGTCGCCGAGGACGAGCCGAGCTATCCCGAGCGGCAGGCCCAGGCCGAACTGCCTCGAGCCAACTTCGCCGCAGCGGACGCCCTGCGCCGTGCCGGTGAGACCCTCGACCGTTTCTTGACCCTCAACGATGTGGTCGGCCAGACGGTGAGCGACCAGGCGCTGGCCACCACCTCCTACTCTGCCCGCGCTCGGCCCGAGCTCGCCCGAGTCTCCACCGACCGCTCGCGTGCCTGGATCGAACAGCGGCTCGCGCAGGTGGAGGTCAGCGCACCCCAGACCGTGACGCTCTCGAGCATCCACGGCAGCTTCCCGGTCACCTTGAGCAACAACCTGGACGAGCCCGTGACCGTCAGCCTGGCGGCCACCGCCGACAGCGGACTCACCATGACCGCGCCGATCACGATCGACATCGCCGCCGAGGGGACCGCCACGGTGCTGCTCGAGGTCGACACCGAGGCCGGGGGGATCCACGACGTCACCTTGATGGTCACCGACTCCGAGGGAACTCAACTGGGCGGATCGGACCGGCTCTCCATCCGGTCGGCGCGCGTCAGCAACATCATCTGGCTGTTCATGGCCGCCGGGCTCGTCCTGCTGTTCAGCACCATCGGCTTCCGGCTCGTACGCCGGCTCCGGACGGGTCGGCGATGAGCCTGGGACCGAGTGAGGAGGCCGGGACCGGCGAGTCCCGCGTCCTGGCCAACAGCGCGGTGATGGCCGCCGGGACGGTCGTTTCGCGGATGTCGGGCTATGTGCGCTCGATCCTGCTGGCGGCGGCGCTCGGCAACCTGTTGCACGCCGATGTGTTCACCATCGCCAACACCGTGCCGAACACCCTCTACATCCTGCTCGCCGGCGGCATCTTCAACGCGGTCCTGGTCCCCCAGTTGGTGCGCGCCGCCAAGAACGACGCCGACCGCGGCGAGGCCTACACCAACCGGGTGATCACGCTGGCCGCGCTGTTCCTCGGCATCGTCACCATCGCCCTGGTGGCCGGGGCGCCGCTGGTCATGGAGCTCTATCTCAACCCCGGGTGGCCGCCCGAGGCCCGCGACAGCGCCATCGACCTGGCTCGCTACTGCCTCCCGCAGGTCTTCTTCTACGGCATGTATGTCCTGGTCGGGCAGATCCTCAACGCGCACGGCCGGTTCGGCCCGATGATGTGGGCCCCCATCGCCAACAACGTCATCGCCGTCTCGATGCTGGCGACCTATCTGGTGGTCTTCGGTGCCGATGACCCTCGGGCCGGCGGCTACACGATGAGTCGAGAGGCGCTGCTCGGCATCGGCTCCACGCTGGGGATCGTGGCCCAGTTCGTCATCCTCGTGCCGTTCCTCCGCGCCGCCGGTGTGCGGGTGCGGCCGCGCTTCGACTTCGTGGGCACCGGTCTCAGCAAGACCTTGCGCCTGGGTGTCTGGACGCTGCTGTTCGTCATCGTCAACCAGATCGCCTACACCGTCGTGGTGCGTCTGGCCTCGGGCGGAACCGCCGCCGGGGGCACCGAGGGCACCGGGTACGCCGTCTATTCCTCGGCGTTCTTGATCATGATGGTTCCGCACTCGGTGATCACCGTGTCGTTGGCGACCGCGATCCTGCCGGGGCTCTCGCGTCGAGCGGCCTCCGAGGATCTGCCGGGAATGGGTGCCCTCCTGGCCGGCACCTTGCGCACCGCGCTGGTGGTCGTGATCCCCGTGGCCGCCATCTTGCCCATCGTCGCCCCGGCGCTGGCGCGGGTGCTGTTCGGCTACGGCGCCGCCGCGCCGTTCGTGCAGAACTACGTGCCGTCCCTGGCGCTGTTCGGACCCGGCCTGGTCGTGTTCACCACTCACTACTTCATGCTCCGCGGCTTCTATGCCCTCGAGCAGACCCGCACCGTGTTCTTCATCCAATGCGCCGTCGCGGCGACCAACATCGTGGCGGCGGTGATCCTGGTCGGCGCGACCAGCGACCGCGACACCTCCCCGGCGTTGGTCGGCGCCTACACCGCTGCCTACCTCGTCGGTGCGGGCCTGTCCACGATCGTCCTGCGTCGCCACCTCGGGTCCATCTCGGTGGCCACCGGCACTGGCTGGAGTGGCTTCGCGCTGCGGGTGCTGGTGACCGTCGCCGTCGCCACGGCGGTGGCTGGCGGCGTACGTCTGCTGCTGCCGGACCCGCCCGCGGACTCATCGGTGCTGCGCGCACTGCTCGAACTCGGGTTGGTCGGGGCCGCGGCCGTCGCGGCCTATCTGGTCGTCGCCCGCTTGGTCCGGCTCACCGAGGTCACCTCGGTGCTGGACACCCTGCTGCGCCGTCGCACCGCCTAGCCCCGAGGGTCTCGGTTCGGTCTCAGCTCAGTCGAGCGCGCCGCGCGCCAGGTGATTGTCACCACCTGTGCGCCTACCATGACAAGGTGCCGCACGCGACCAGGGCCGGCGACGTCCTCGCCGCGCGCTACCGACTGGTCGATCTGCTGAGCGAAAGCGCGCACGGACGCTTCTGGCGGGCCCACGATCGGGTGCTCGAACGCCACGTCGCGCTGCACGTCATGGACTCCGAGGATCCCCGGGCCGCGCTGATGCTCGATGCGGCCAAGCGGGCGGCGACCGTGGTCGATGCCCGGTTCTTGAGAGTGCTCGACGCGGAGCGCACCGAGAAGTGCAGTTTCGTGGTCAACGAGTGGGGCTCGGGAACCTCCCTCGACATCATGCTCGCCAACAACGGCCCGCTCTCGCCTCGCGAGGCGGCGTGGATCGTCAGCGAGGTCTCCGATTCGGTGGCGACGGCTCATGCCCACGCCATCGCCCACGGACGCCTGGTGCCCGAGAACATCCTGGTCGACAACGCCGGCGACATCCGGATCATCGGCTTCTGCGTCGATGCTGCCCTGCACGGCCTTCCGCCAGGCGAACTGCGCACCGACGTACGCGACCTGGCGGGGCTGCTGCACGCGGGTCTGACCGGCAAGTGGGCCGGCGACTCGGCGTCAGCGGTGCCGCGGGTTCCGCGCGACCACGGTCGCGTGCTGCGGCCCCGCCAGGTTCGCGCCGGCGTGCCACGCCCCCTCGATGACCTGTGCGACGAACTGCTCAACCCCAAGGGCAGCCGGGTGCGCGATGTTCGCGACATCGCCAGCGCCCGCGGCATTCACGCCTTCCTCAGTGACTTCGTCGGCGACGATGCGGGGCTCGCGCGCCGGATCGCGGATCGCAACCCCGACAAGCACGAGATGGTCTGTCTGCCGTTCGTGCCCGACATCTTGGCCCGACCCGACGACGTACAGGGGCCGGACGACCCCGACATCGAAGGCCAGCGGATCGACAGCCCCCCGCTCGCGACCGGCGCCGACGACGGCGCCCCGGGGACGGACCCTGGTCCACCAGCGGAGGACGAGGGTGCTCTCGACGCCGAACCGGACGCCGCTCCCACCGACGCGGCCGGCGTCTCCGCAGACGAGTCGGCAGACGAGTCGGCAGCCGAGTCGGCAGCCGAGCCACCCACCGAGGCGGGTCTGCCGATCTTCGACGACGAGACCGGAGATGTGTCGTGGTTGGAGAAGCGACGCGACCCGCCACCGCCGCCGCC